>JAOUEA010000217.1 GCA_029858935.1 Actinomycetota bacterium | reverse complement strand
CGTCGAACATCACCGAGATCACCGGCTGCGATGAAGGCAGCGGCCACGTGAGCGTGGAGTACCTGACGAAGCAGAGCCTCTTCTTCGCCGGCGTGCTGGGCTTCGGAGCCACCGGCGACGTGCGCACGGCAGCCACCGCGGCATGGGGTCCGGCGGCCGGTGGGTACGCCGTGCCGATCGTGCTCGAGTCGGGCTACCTGCAGGGCGTGTGCAAGGTGCCCGACGGCGTGTCGATCGGTGACACCTGTGCGATGTACTACAACAACGGCGACGCGAGCCTCGGCGACGCGAACTGGGGCTTCATGAACCTCGACAAGTGGAACGTCGACTCCGGCGCCCACTGCAGCAGCGCCGGCTCGAGCAATCGCCGCGACTGGATCCTGAACGACTACGGCGACCCGCTGGTGCTCAACGGCACTCCACCGGGCAGCGAGCCGACCTACGTCTGCAACGACACCGGGCACAGCTCGGCCAACTGGCAAGACCTGACCGACCGCATGAACTCGAACCCGGTCGTGCTGTTCCCGGTCAACGACTGCGAGGGTCAGCTCGACAAGAGCGGCAGCGTCTCGCCGTGCCCGTCGACGCCGGACAAGTACGACATCATCGGGTTCACGCGGCTGAAGCTGATCGCCGTCTACAAGGGCGACGATCCGGCCGCGATCGGTACGACCGGCGCGAGCGGCACGTGCGTGTTGTCGAAGGCCAGCCTCAACAACGGCCAGGTCAAGCCCCTGTCCGACACCTACGGCTCGGGCGGCGGCTGCCCGTCGGGCTCGCCCGACAACCTGAACGCGAGCGACGTGCACATCTTCCCGAAGGGAAGCGGTCCGGAGTACCGCCAGTGCGTGCCGGGCGACGCCTCGCCGACGTGCGGCTACTGGTACGACACGGTGGCGCGCCGGATCACGTGGCGCCAGCCGAACGCGACCGACCTCAAGATTCAGTACGGCTGGTCGATGAACGGAACGACGGGGGCCTGCGGGTCCCGGCCGAGCGATCCGAACGCGATCTGCATCGTGTCGGAGTGGAGAGGTTTCACCACTTCGTCCGGAGCGATCGGGAGTGGCAAGAACTTCGGGGTGAGCGCATTCGCGCTCTGTGACCTCGAACTGGGGACATGCCCCGAAGAGAGCTGAAGGGCTCAGGAAAGGAGCTAAGGTCATGAGGTCACGCGGTCTGGTGGTCGCCATCGCCGTGGTCCTCGCCATCGTGGCGGCGGCAGCGGTGATCCTCTACACGAACGGTGTCAAGAACGATGCCGTGACCGGCGGAGCACTCTCCGTCGTGGTCGTGTCCAAGCAGGACATCGCGGCCAACACGAACCTGAACCCGTTGCTCGAGCAGGGTGCGTTCACCGAGCTCAAGGTGCCGACCGACGCAGTCGTCGGTGGCGCCGTGACGAGCATGAGCGAGCTACGCGGGCAGACGACGACGGCGCCGATCCTTGCCAACGAGCAGATCGCCAGCGCCCGTCTCTCGGGTGGCGAGGCTCCACAGGGCGGCGCCCTGGGCATCACGCCCGGCAACGTCGGTTTGCCGATGGTGCTGGAGGGCGGTGCCGCAGGATACGGCCTCATCCAGCGAGGAAACACCGTCGCGGTGTATGCCACCTTCAAGCCCGGCGAGATCGTGCCGAAGGCGGCCCTGCGGCAGATCCTTTCGCCGGCTCAGCTCGCCAAGTTGCTCGGCGACGCCAAGTCGAGCGGCCCGCTCGTGGCGATCCCGTTCAAGTTCACGGTGACCGTGGTGCAGTCCACGCGTGTTCTCAACATCCAGAACCCCGTGGCAGTCGAGGGGAACAAGTTCAGCGAGACCGATGTCCCGCTGACCCTCGACCTCACCCCTGAGGACGCGGAGGCGGTCTCCTACGCCATCGTGAACGCCGACCGGGTCAACCTCGGCCTGCTGCCGCCTGAGAACGAAGACGGCTACCCGATCGAGGCAAGTCTGGGTGCGTCCTACGACGACGTGGTCGGAGTCAAAGCATGACAGAGGCCAGCGTCGTCGCCGTCGGGACGCCGCAGTCCTTCCGCCAACAACTGGCGCGATCCCTCGAGATCGAGCCAGATGAGGTGGGCTGGGTCCAGTCCGCGACCGCGGCAGAAGAGCTCTTGATCCACGCCTTCGGCCCGATCGACGTGCTGGTGCTGTCGCCCGAAGTGAAGGAGCCTGACGCCCTCGGACTCGCAGAGTTCGTGGGGCGTCAGGCCCCTGGTACCGCGATCGTCATGGTGCGCGACCACACGTGGAACGGCTTGCTGCCCGCCGCGATGCGGGCCGGCATCCGCGACGTCGTCGATATGACCCAGGGCACCGAGGAACTACGGGACGCCGTCGAGCGTGCCGTGGTGTGGGCCTCGAACCTGCGGTCGGTCGGCATCGCCCGCTCCGAGAGCCACGGAGGCGGCGAGCGCGGCAAGATCATCTCGGTGTTCTCCTCCAAAGGGGGGGCCGGGAAGACCTTCCTGACCACGAACCTGGCCTGCGCGATCGCGGAGGTCACCGGACAGGACACCGCGGTGGTCGACCTCGACTTCGACATGGGTGACGTCTTCACCTACTTCGGAAGCGAGCCGCCCTCGAACATCCCCGACCTGATGGCGCTCGGCGAAGGGGCGACCCATGACCGCATCCGGTCGGTGGGCCTGCCGGTCACCGAGCACCTGTGGGCGTACGGGGCTCCCTCCGACCCGACGGCCGAGGCGCCGGCGGGCGAGGCGATCGGGAAGTTCCTGCGCGCGATGCGCAACGACTTCCCGTACGTGGTCGTCGACGCGTCGGTGGACTACTCCGATTCCGCACTGGTCTGCTTCGATCTCTCGGAGCTGATCTGCCTGATCACGAGCCTCGACGTGGTAGGCGTGAAGCACCTTGGCAAAGCGCTCGACACCCTGCTGCAGATCGGCCTTCCACGCGACCGTTTCCGCGTCGTGTTGAACCGAGCCGACTCGAAGGTGGGTCTGGACGCGAGCGACGTCGAACGGGTGATGAAGGTGCAGGTGGACGCGATGATCCCCTCGAGCCGGCTCGTGCCGACGTCCCTGAACAAGGGTCGTCCGGTCGTGCTGGATGAGCCATCGGCCGAGGTGGCCGTGGCCGTCCGGCAGCTCGCAGGCAAGTTCGTCGACGCCGCCGGCGTGCCCGACGACGTCGTGACGACGAATGGCGACGGCGGCCGCAAGAAGAAGCGCCGCTTCGCCCGAACCTGAGCAGGACAAGGAGAGGAGCACCCGAGATGTCGCTGGCAGACAGGCTGGCCAAGGCCCAGCAGAAGGATCGGATCGCCGAGGTCCGAACCAGTGTGCAAGAGCGCCTGGTCGAGGTCCTCGGCCCGCGGCTCTACGATTCGTCGCTGTCCGACACCGAGCTCGAAGGCTTGGTGCACCAGCGCCTGCGCGAGCTGCTCGACGAGCAGGAGAACAGCCTCTCGGCGCAAGAGAAGCTGTTGATCGTTCGCCAGATCGGCGACAGCGTGCTCGGCCTCGGGCCGCTCGAGCCATACATCCGTGACCCGGAAGTCACCGAGGTCATGGTGAACAACTGGGACACGATCTACGTGGAGCGTGCCGGCAAGCTGTTCTGGACCGGAACGAAGTTCCACGATGAGCAGCAGCTCCGCCGCACGATCGACAAGATCGTCGGGAAGGTCGGCCGCCGCGTCGACGAGGCGTCTCCGTACGTGGACGCCCGCCTCCCGGACGGC
>JAOUEA010000216.1 GCA_029858935.1 Actinomycetota bacterium | reverse complement strand
ATCGACGAGGCCGGCGGGCGCATGGCGACGCAGCTCGAGGGTGAGCTGGCGAGCCGAGTACTCGAGACCCAACATGAACAGCAGCAGGATCACACCGATCTCCGCGCCGAGCTCGATGAACTCCTTGGCGGTGATCAGAGGCAGGATCCCGCCTTCCCCGAAGGCGAGTCCCGCCATCAGGAAGAGCGGTGCGGCGGGCAGGCGCCATCGAGAGGCGAGTCGAGCCAGCACCGCGAGCCCAACGATCACGCCGCCGAGCTCGAGCAGGAAGGCAGGCTCGACCAACGACGTCAGCCCGTGCGCAGGAGTTCCGCGAGTTTGGCGATACCGCGCGGGGTGCCGACGACCACCAGGGTGTCCCCGTCGGCGAGGGGCTGCGACGGCCCCGGGGCCGGGATCGGCTCATCACCCCGCACGACGGCCACGATCGACACGCCCGTGCGCGTGCGCGCCTGAGTGTCGCCGATCGTTCCGTCGTTGAAGGGGCCTCGTTCGGGAAGCGGGAGCCAGTCGATCGCCAGGCCCTCGATGCGCTGCTGCAGGCGTCCGAGGTCTTCGACGACGCGAGAGCTGCCCAGAAGCTCTGCGAGGGTCCGGCTGTCGCCTTCGTCGAGCGAGACCAGCGCCGACGCGCTGTCAGGATCATCAGCGTCGTAGACGATCAGATCCTGTCGACCGCCGGACCTGTGGATCACGCCGATCCGCGAGCCACCTTTGGTCTTGAACTCGTACCTCACACCCAGGCCGGGAAGCGGGGTCTCACTGACTTCGGTCATGCCCGCATCCTCGCACAGCGGAAGAACGTGTTCGTTCATGATGGTCGGGGAGGTCGGAGTGCGGATCTTGTTCACCTTCGCGGGAGGAAGCGGTCATGCCGATCCGCTGGTGCCGATCGCCGTCGCCGCCCGAGCCGTGGGGCACAGCACGGCGTTCGCCGGGCGGCGATCCGGGCTCACCCTCGCGGAGACGCTCGGGTTCACGATCTTCGCAGACGGTGACGCCACGCCCGGTGCCGATCGCGACGCGAGTCCGCTCCTTCCCCTCGACATGGAGCGAGAGTACGCAGTGCTCCGCGACTACTACGCGGGCAACGAGGCGCGACATCGGGCGGCGGCGATCGTCGACCTGATCGGTTCCTGGGACCCCGACCTCATCGTGTGCGACGAGGTCGACTTCGGCGCCGCGATCGCGGCCGAACGATGCGGCCTGCCGCAGGCAACCGTCTTCGTGACGGCATCGGGCACGTTCATCCGGCCCGACGTCGTGACCGAGCCACTGAACGCCCTGCGCGCGGCGCACGGCCTGCGATCAGAGCCCGAGTTGCCGCTCTCGAGCCGATACTTGGCGATCTCGCCGTTCCCGCCGAGCTTGCGCGACCCGACGTCACCTCTACCGGCGAACGCGGTCTCGATCCGACACCAGCCGGTCGTGCCGCCCGACGGAGATGGGTCCGGGCCCGGGCGAGTGATCCATCCCGCCCGGCCGACGGTCTACGTGACGCTCGGCACGGTGTTCAACACGGAGTCCGGCGACCTGTTCGAGCGCGTGCTCGCCGGCCTGCGCGAACGTCCGATCCATGTCGTCGTGACCGTCGGACGTGACGTCGATCCGGCTCGCTTCGGTCGGCAACCCGAGAACCTCCACATCGAGCGGTACATCCCGCAGTCGGCTCTGCTCCCCCACTGCGACCTGGTGATCAACCACGGCGGGTCGGGCAGCGTCGTGGGAGCGCTCGCCCACGGACTGCCCATGGTCGTGATACCGATGGGGGCCGATCAGTCACTGAACGCCGCACGATGCGAACAGCTCGGCGTGGGCGTCGCGCTCGACGCCGTCGACGCAACGCCCGAGACCATCGGAGGCGCCGTTGCCGACGTGCTCCAGGAACCGAGCCACCGCGAGGCCGCGGAGGCGCTGCGCGACGAGATCGCGTCGCTCCCCGGGCCCGAAACGGTGGTGCCGCTGCTCGAGCGCCTCGAGGTCGCCGACACGGGCACCTGAGGCGCCACGATGCGATCGAGACGACCCTGTCGGCCGCTACCGACCGCGGGTGGCGGCGACCAGTAGCTCGGTGAGGCGCTCGGGCTGCTCGCGGAAGGGCCCGTGATCGGTCGCGATCTCGACGACATCGGCCCCCACCGATGCAGCCATCACCCGCTGGGCCTCCGGTGGCACCAGCGTGTCGGCGGTGGTCAGGACATAGGTGCAGCGCCCGGAGGTCGGGGGTTCGCCGCGCCACTTCTCACGCAGCACGGCGATGCCTTGTGGACGCTGCGTCCGCTCGAGATACGAGCGGATCGCGTCCTGCTCGGACGGATCGGCCGCAGCAACGTACCGATCGATGTTCAGAGCGCACAGGCCGGCGCCGGCACCGAGGATCAACCCGTCGAAGGCGGCGATCCCCGCGTCTTCGCCGGCCTCGAACGGGTCGCCTCCAGCGAACAGATCGAGCACCGATGCGCCATCCCGTGGGATCCAGGCCGCGAGGTAGATCACCGGCATGTCGGGGTGCTCCAGGGCGATCCTCGAGGCAGTGAACCCTCCGAACGAGTATCCGACCAGCACGACGTCGGCCAGATCGTCGGGGAGCGCATCGCGCACGGCCTCCGCATACCGTTCCAGCGTCGCGTCGGCGTCCTCGCACGGCAGGTCGACGACGATCACCGCGTGGCCGGCCGACCGCAATCGCTCGACCAGCGGCTCCATCGTGGAAGGCGTATCCCAGGCTCCGGGAACGATGACGAACGTGGACATCGAACGGGTTCCTCCTGCTCGCAAACGGGGCACATCAAACATCGCGAGGGTCGTCGCCGCAAGTCCTGGTGGTGGGCGAGGGGGGAGTTGAACCCCCACGTCCTCTCGGACACAGGAACCTGAAGCTCGTGCCCGGGTGACAGAGAAAGGCCAAGTGCGGTCATGGGTGTGGTCATTCCGCACGTGAAGTTCAGGGTCGTGTGACCGCTACTGACCGCCCTCGGCCGATCTCTGTCCGGTGGCGCGTCACCACGGCGTCACCAGGGAGAAGCCAGCGGCGGGGCCTCCCTACGGGGAGCCGAGAGCGGCGATGCGGTCCTCGGTGCGACGGAGCGCCACGAGATTGCCCTTGCGGCGGTAGGCGTCGGCGAGCTCGTCCAAGGTCGAGCGGAGTTCATGCCCCGACCCTGTGGCGTCGAACGCGTCGGCCGCACCCTCGAGGACCGTGGCCCAGTAGTCGAGCGCCATGCTCCCGCGGCCTACCACGACCGCCGCCCTCGATGCGTCGACGGCCTCCCCCAGCCGGCCCTTCGCAAGGAGGATCCGGATGCGCACGCCCTTGCGCATGAGCAGGACGTCTGGGTCCGACGTCGGTCGTGCCCGCGCGAGCCACCGCTCGGCGTCGTCCCCGTCGCCGTCGAGGGCACGCTGGAGGGCGATCTCGTCCGCGATCCACGCCAGCGCCTCCGGCTCCGAGCGATCGCCTCGCTGCACGGCTTCGCCGACCACCTCGGCGGCGGCACTCGGGTGGCCGGCGAGACGCTCCATGTCCGCCCTGATCATCGCGGTGCTGTACCAACCTCTGGCCCCGCCGAGCTCCGCGAAGGCCTCTGCCGCCCGATCTAACAGCTCGCGGGCCTGATCGAAGTCCCCGCGGAAGGCCGCGGCGCGCGCGTACCCGTTCGCGGTCCCGTAGGCCCACAGGAGTCGATCCCCGCCTTCGAGAAGCCCGTCGCACAAGGCGACGG
>JAOUEA010000039.1 GCA_029858935.1 Actinomycetota bacterium | reverse complement strand
GTGTACTCGAACACAGGTGGGCAAGCTTCGAAGTCGACGCCCAGGGGGGCCGTGGCGAAGTTCGCCGCCGCCGGCAAGGGCCAGGGGAAGAAGGACCTCGGCATGATCGCGACGGCCTACGGCGATGTGTACGTCGGCCAGATCGCGATGGGCGCCGACATGCCTCACACCGTCAAGGTGCTGGCCGAGGCCGAGGCTCACCGGGGCCCCTCGCTCGTGATCGCGTACAGCCACTGCATCGCTCACGGCATCGACATGTCGACCGCCATGACCCACCAGCGCGACGCCGTCGCGAGCGGATACTGGCCGCTGTGGCGGTACGAGCCACGAGCCGTGAGCAGGAACGAGCACCCGTTCCACCTCGATTCCAGACGGCCGTCGATCCCGTTGACGGCGTTCGCCTCGAAGGAAGCCCGCTACGCGATGCTTGCGCGCATCGATCCGACCCGCGCCGAAGAGCTCCAGCGGCTCGCTCAGGACGACGTCGACGCACGGTGGCGGCTCTACGAACAGCTCGCCGAGGTCGAGCGAGGTTCGAACGACGATCCCGACGACACATCGGAACCCGCCGACTAGGAGGGAGTCCCACATGAGTCCCGACCTTCGCACGACCTACCTCGGGCTCGAATTGGCCAATCCGCTCGTGCCGAGCGCCTCGCCGCTCGGCCAGCGCATCGACACGCTCCGTGCGCTCCAGGAGGCCGGAGCGGCCGCCGTCGTCATGCCCTCGTTGTTCGAGGAGCAGATCGAACACGACGAGTTCCACCTGGTCGGAGCCCTCGAGACCGGGGCCGACAGCAACGCCGAGGCGCTCACCTATCTGCCGGAGATCGCCGACTACACGAGCGGCACCGACGCGTACCTGCGGCACCTCGAGGCAACGGTGCGCGATCTCGAGATCCCTGTGATCGGCAGCCTGAACGGCATCTCGCTCGGCGGCTGGGTCGAACATGCCCGGCGCATCGAGGACGCAGGCGCCGCCGCGCTGGAGCTCAACGTCTACTTCATCGCCGCGGACCCGGCCGAGAGCGGCGCGATCGTGGAACAGCGCTATGTGGAGCTGGTGGAGGCCGTGCGCGCCCGATGCTCGATCCCGCTGGCCGTGAAGATCGGACCGTTCTTCAGCTCGGTCGGCGACATGGCGCGCCGTCTCGTGGCCGCGGGCGCCGACGGACTCGTGCTCTTCAACCGATTCATGCAGCCCGACATCGACCTCGACGAGATGACGGTCGATCCTGAGCTTCACCTCTCCGAGCCCGACGAGCTCCGCCTGCCGCTGCGCTGGATCGCGATACTGCACGGACGGGTCGACTGCTCGATCGCCGCCACGACGGGTGTCCATTCCGCACAGGACGCCCTGAAGGTGGTGCTGGCCGGCGCCGACGTGGCGATGATGGCGAGCGCGTTGCTGCGGCATGGACCCGCACACCTGGCGACGGTGCTCCACGATCTCGACGAGTGGCTCGCCGAGCACGACTACGACAGCGTGGCGCAGATGCGCGGCTCGATGAGCCAACAGCACATCCCCAATCCGGTCGCGTTCGCGAGGGCCAACTACGCCCACCTGGTCACGGGCTTCGTCAGCCCGTACGACTGGAGGATGGCCGAGCCCGAGGGTGAGCTCCGAGCCTGAGCCTGAGACCTGAGAGACCCAAGCGCATCCGTTCACCGAGCGATAGGCTCGCCCGCCATGGACCCCGATGCCCTTCGGCGTGCCGTCGCCGGCGACATGCCCCGAACGCTCGCCGACCTCGAGCGCTTGGTGCGCATCCCCTCGATCGGCTCTCCGGGGCACGACCCCGCCCGGGTGCGCGAGAGCGCGGAAGCGACGGCCGACATCCTGCGCTCCGCGGGCGTGGTCGGCGCCCGCCTGCTCGAGCTCGAGGGCGGCCACCCGGCCGTCTACGGCGAGGTCCCGGGGCCTGCCGGTGCACCGACCGTGCTCCTATACGCTCACCACGACGTACAACCCGAGGGCTCGGCCGATGACTGGCAGAGCCCGCCGTTCGAACCGGTCGTTCGCGGCGGCCGCCTGTACGGGCGGGGCGCCGCCGACGACAAGAGCTGCGTCGCCGCACACGCGGCGGCACTCAGAGCCCTCGGCGTGCCCGACGGCCACCCACTGCCGGTGACCGTGCGCATCGTGGTCGAAGGCGAAGAGGAGAGCTCGACCGAGCACCTCCCGGCGCTCGTCGACGGCCACGCCGATCTGCTGCGCGCAGACATCGCGGTCATCGCCGACGGCGGCAACGAGCAAACCGGCGTGCCCACGATCGGCACCAGCGTGCGCGGGGTGACCGACTGCCGCGTCACGGCTCGGGTGCTCCCGATCGCGCAACATAGCGGCGCCTACGGTGGACCGATCCCCGACGCGATCACCGCCCTGTGTCGCATGATCGCCAGCCTTCACGATGAGCGCGGCGAGGTGCTGGTCGAAGGCCTCCGACGCTTCGAGTGGACGGGCGCGCCCGTCACTGAGGCGTCGCTGCGCGAGGAATCGCGCGTGCTCGACACGGTCGAGATGATCGGGTCCGGATCGATCGCCGACCGGCTCTTCGCGAAGCCCGCGATCGCCGTGGTGGGCTTCGACGCGCCCCCGGTCGCCGGCTCATCGAACCAGATCGTGCCCGAGGCGACCGCGCGTGTATCGCTCCGCCTGGCTCCGGGCGACGACGCCGAGCGCGCCAGCGACGCCCTGGTCGCCCACCTTCGAGCGGCCGCCCCCTGGGGCGTGCAGGTGGAGATCGAACCCGACGAGGCCGGCCAGGGGTACCTGGTCGACACGACGGCGCCGGCCTACGCGGTCGCGAAAGCCGCGCTCGCCGAAGCGTTCGACCACGACGTCGTCGAGATGGGAAGCGGCGGTTCGGTGCCGATCGTGCCCATGCTCGCTGAGCGCTTCCCGGGCATGGCCGTCGTCATCGTCGGCGCCAGCGACCACCTGTCCAATACGCATTCCCTTGACGAGAGCGTGGATCTCGCCGATCTCGAACGCTTGGTGCTCGCCGAGGCGATATTCATCCGAAACCTGGGCCGGGGCTCGCACGCCTGATCTCGGCGCGAGACCCGTGGCTCACGCTGTCGAGCCGTGCTGCTAGGTTGGTTCGATGAGCGACGACATGACCCCTCAGCCCGACCACGACCCGGTGGTGGTCGAAGCCGTTCCCGTCGAGGGCCAAGAGGCGCCGGCCGCCGGCGAACGCGCGCCAGACGCGTCGACCGAGGCGATCACTCAGCCGGCCAAGCTGCTTCGCATCGCGAGCATGGTGCGCGAGCTGCTCGACGAGACACGGCAAGCCTCGATCGACGAGGCGGGACGCTCCAGGCTCGCAGACGTGTACAAGCGCGCCGTCGGGGAGCTCACCGAGGTGCTGTCGCCCGACCTGCAGGAAGAGCTCGCCGGGCTCGCTCCGCCTCTGGAAGGGGTGCCGACGGAATCCGAGATACGCGTGGCCCAGGCTCAGCTCGTGGGCTGGCTCGAAGGGCTCTTCCACGGCATCCAGGCCGCGATGTTCGCCCAACAGGCCGCGGCCCGCCAGCAGTTCGAGGAACTCCGCCGACGGGGGCTGCCGGGTCAAACGTCTCAGTCGGCGGACGGCCAGGGGGAGACGCCGGGCCGATCCGGCCAGTACCTCTAGCCACTCGCAGTTACTCAGCGGGGATCGCGCCGCGCGGCCGGGCGCTCGTGGCTCCGGCGCCCATGCCCGTGCCGGCATCGTCGGAACTTCGAGCGAGCATCTGAGCCAACAGCACCGGCACGATCGTCACGGTCACGGCGATCAGCGCGACCACGTTGGTCACCGGACGATTGCGGGGCCTGAACAGCTTCTGGAAGATCCAGATCGGAAGCGTCGGGTCGCCGCCGCGAGTGAACGTCGTCACGATGATCTCGTCGAACGACAGCGCGAACGCGAGTACGCCGCCGGCGAGCAGCGCGGTGGCGAGGTTCGGCATCAGCACGTGGCGGAACGTCTGCCAGCCCGACGCGCCGAGATCCGCCGACGCCTCGACGACGTTCGGGGAAAGACGGCGCAACCGAGCGACCACGTTGTTGAAGACGATCACGATGCAGAACGTGGTGTGCCCGATCACGATCGTGAACGTGCCCGGCGACACGTCGAAGAGCCCGGACAGCGTCGACCGCAGCGCGATGCCGGTGACGATGCCCGGCAACGCGATCGGCAACAGGACGATGAACGTCAACGCCTCGCGTCCGAAGAACCGCGTGCGGTACACCGCGCCTGCGAGCAAGCTGCCCAACGTGATCGCGACGGTGGTGCTGATCGCCGCGACGAGCAGGGAGAGCCGGAAGGCCTCCCACATATCCTCCCGTGCGAATGCCACCCCGAACCAGTCCAGCGTCAAGCCCGGCGGGGGGAAGGTGAACGAGGAGGACTGGGTGGTGAACGCATACACCACGATGATCGCGAGCGGGAAGTACAGGAACAGCATCACCAGCGTCGACGCGACCCTGAGGCCGAGGCCGGCTCCGGCGCGCGCGCGACTCATGGGTTCGACCTCATAGCGATTCGAAGGCTCCCGCACGACGGGCGATCGACAGGTACACGATCATGATCGCCATCGCGACGAACGTGAATGCAGCCGCGAGCGGCGTGTTCCCGACCACGCCGATCTGGGTGAAAACCTGTTGTCCGAGGTAGAACTCCGAACTCCCGAACATGGTCGGGAGGATGAAATCGCCGAGCGTGAGCGAGAACGTGAAGATCGATCCTGCGATCAGCCCGGGCTTGGCCAGCGGCAGCACGATGCGGCGGAACGTGAGCCACGGACGGGCCCCGAGGTCGCTCGAGGCCTCCAGGAACGATCCCGGCACCCGCTCGAGCGCTGCCTCGACCGGCAGGATCATGAACGGCAGCCAGAGGTAGGTGAACACGATGAACAGGCTGATCTTCGAGGCGATCAGCGAGGCGCCCCCGACGACGGGCGCGGTGATCAACGTGTCGATCACGCCATCGAGTCCGACCTTGCCGAGCGCCCAGTACAGCACGCCCTCGCGGGCGAGGATCTGCCGCCACGCGAGCGCCCGTACGAGGTAGCTGGACCACAGCGGCATCAGCACGGCCAGGTACAGCACGAACCTTCCCCGCCGGGTCGCGTACCGCGCCATGTAGTAGGCCAGCGGGAACGCGAGGATCGAACACGCGATCGTGACGGCCGCCGCCATCGCGAGCGTGCGCAGCACGATGTCGCTGTTGGCGGGTTCGAGCAGCGACTGATACGTGCTGAGCGTGAGCGTGCGGTCGATCAGCCCGGTGAACTCCGCGAGGCTCCAGAAGCTGTAGATGAGGAGTCCGCCGATCGATCCGAGGTAGAGCACGATCAGCCAGAGCACCGCAGGAAGGAGCAGCGCCGCCAGCTTGGCCCAGGGGTGCCGGTAGAAGAACGTCGAGATCGCGGCCATCGGGCCGCCGCGTCGGGCGCGGTCGGTCACGGCCACGTGCTCGTACCCCACAACGAGGAGAGGTGGGGCCCGGTCGGGCCCCACCTCCGCACCTCGGTCGTGGCCGGCGGGATCAACGCCCGCCGATCACCGCGACGTAGTTCGTGACCCATTGCTGATAGGGCACGCACACGGCGCCCGAGTCCGGAGCGAAGCAGTCGGACTGCGGGGTCTTCCAGAACTCGATCTGGTCGAAGTTCTCGATGCCGTTCGTGACACACCCGTCAGGGCCGAGCAACTCGTTGCCGTCACAGGCAGCCGGAACGGCCGGCACGGAGCCGAACCACGAGGCCAGGTCGCCCTGCACCGTCGGGTCGAGCGAGTGCTCCATCCAGAGGTAGGCGCAGTTGGGGTGCGGCGCCTCGGTGTGCATCATCGTGGTGTCGGCCCAACCGGTCGCGCCCTCCTTCGGGACGACCGACGAGAAGTCCTTGCCGGCCCCTTCGATGAAGTTCACCTGGAACGGCCACGAACTGCTGACGACGGCTTCCCCGTTGACGAAGTCGTCCATCTGGACGAACGCGTCGTGCCAGTACCGGCCGATCAGGTCGCGCTGCTGGCGCAACAGATCGAGCGCGGCGTCGAACTGCTCCTGGCTGAGCGCGTACGGGTCCTCGATGCCGAGGTCGGGCTGGGTCGCCTTCAGATAGAGCGCAGCGTCGGCGATGTAGATCGCGCCGTCATAGGCCTGCACCCGGCCCTTGTTCGATTTGCCGTCGGGGAGCGTCTGCTCCTCGAACACGACCGACCAGCTGTCGGGCGTCTCGCCCTTGAACGCGTCGGTCGAGTACATCAGCACGTTGGAGCCCCACTGATACGGCACGCCGTAGTGCTCGGTCGTACCGTCGCCGTCGGTGTCGACCGTGAACCACGGTGCGTCCTGAAGCCGCTCGTCCACCGTGGAGTAGCTCGAGATCAGGTCGAGGTTGACGGGCTGCACCGTGCCGCCGGCCACGAGTCGAAGGCTCGCGTCACCGGAGGCGGTCACCAGGTCGTATTGCCCGGCGCCCTCTTGCATGAGCGCGACCATCTCGTCGGACGTGCCGGCCGTGGTCACGGTGACCTCACACCCGGTCTCTTCTTCGAACGACGTGACCCAGTCGTAGTTCTCGTCGGTCGAGCCATCCTCGATGTAGCCGGCCCAGGCGATGATGCTGACCTCACCCTCGCCCACCCCGACCTCGGTGATCGTCGGGTCGTCCGGATCCCCGGACGCCGTCGTTCCTCCGCCGCCACCGCCGCCGCCCGTGTCCCCGCTGTCGTCGCCGCACGCTGCGGCGACGAGCGAGAGCACTGCGACGAGCGCCAGCAGACGCATCCACTTCGTCATGCACCCACCTCCCCGGGGTCAGCCGACCCCATCGTTCCCTCGGCCGGCGCCCCACCGGGCCCGTCTCCGGGTTCCACCTTGCGGCTGTGCTGTCGCTCCCACGTCAATCGCACGCGGCGCCCCTGAACCTGCAGCGCCTCCATCGACGACGTGCGCAGGTTCTGCTGCATGACGACCAGCTCGCCCCCCTCGTCCAGCGTGACCACGTACCTGGTCACGGCACCCAGGTATACGACCTTCGTGACCACTCCGGTTGCCGTACATTCACCATCCGCGACCGCCGAGTTCACGTCGAGCGCGAGATGGATCTTCTCGGGCCGGATCGTCACCGGCCGTGGCGACCCCACGATCGCGGCGGCGGCGTCTCCCTCGAGCACGTTGGAGACCCCGACGAACCCGGCGACGAACCCCGTGTCGGGCCGCTCGTAGACCTCCGCCGGGGACCCGACCTGTTCCACACGCCCATGGTTGAAGACCGCGAGCCGGTCGCTCATCGTGAGCGCTTCCTCCTGGTCGTGGGTGACGTAGATGAACGTCAGACCGACCGCTTGCTGGATCTCCTTCAGCTCGACCTGCATCGCCTGGCGCAGCTTCAGGTCGAGCGCGCCCAGCGGCTCGTCGAGCAGCAGCACCCGCGGGCGCATCACGAGCGCTCGCGCGAGCGCCACTCTCTGTCGCTGGCCTCCCGAGAGCTGCGCCGGCTTCCGCGTTCCGAAGCCGGTCAGCCGCACCATCTCGAGGGCCTCCTCGGCGCGGGCCGCTCGCTCGTCCTTCGGCGCCTTGCGCACCATCAGCCCGTATCCCACGTTCTCGGCCACGGTCATGTGCGGGAACAGCGCGTAGTCCTGGAAGACGGTGTTCACATCGCGCTCGTAGGGGGGCATGTCGCCCACATCGACCCCGCCAAGGATCACGCGACCCGCCGTCGGACGCTCGAACCCCGCGATCATGCGAAGGCAGGTCGTCTTGCCGGAACCCGAGGGCCCCAGCATCGAGAAGAACTCCCCCTCGCGAACCTCGATGTCGACTCCGTCGACGGCGACGACGTCGCCGAAGCGCTTGACCACGCCATCGAGCCTGACGGCGACCCCCGACTCGCCGGTCGCGGTGCCTCGTGTGGCCACGGCAGCGTCGCTCACCCACACCCCTCCCCATCGAGCCCAGCGGAACCCCCGCATCTTGACCGCGGATCAACGACCCCGCAACACGACGTTGCGCTGCGCGAGCCCCGAGGTGAGGTCGCCGACGACACCCGGGCCCTCGTAGACCAGTGCGCTGTAGATCTGCACGGTCGTGGCACCCGCCTCCAGACACGTCGCGACGTCGTCGGCGGTGAACACCCCTCCGCAGGCGTTGATCGGGAGTTCCCCTGCGGTGGCGGCGTGCACGTCGGCGACGATGCGCGTGGTCAGTGGCCAGAGCGCTCGCCCCGAGAGCCCTCCGCGACCGACCGACAGCCGGGCATCGGCGACCGGCCTCGTGTTCGAGCAGGTCAGGCCGGTCGCGCCCGCATCGCGAGCGATCCCGGCGAGCGTCAACACGACCTCGCGCTCGGTGTCGGTCACGAACGGGGGAAGCTTCACGAACAGTGGCTTGGGGGTGCGGGCCCGGACCGCGTCGACGAGGGAGCGAAGGTGCGATTCGTTGTCGCCGTCGCGGCCCCACGACACGTTCGGGCAACTGGCGTTCAGCTCGAGTCCGTCGACGAGCGGTTCGAGGAGTTCGAGCGAGGAGACGACGTCGTCGAGGGCTTCGTCGGCGAGGCTGACGATGCGCCGCGCGGGACCGCGCGCGCGACGACGCAGGCTCGCCGCCGCCGCGTCTGCGCCCGGGTTCGGCAGGCCCATCGCGTTGACCATCGAGCGGCGACGGCGCGACCGCGCGATGCGCGGCGCAGGATTCCCCGCCCGAGCCGCCCGCGTGATGGTGCCTCCGACGACGTAGCCGAAGCCCAGCTCTCCCAGCGCCCCGAGGTGGCGGCAGGACTTGTCGAAGCCGGCGGCCAGCCCGATCGGGTTCCGCAACGCGATGCCGCCCAGGTCGGTGGTGAGCGCCGGGTCGGTGGTGGCCCCGCCGATCCGTGCCCACGGCAGGGGCACCCCGAGGAGCGCGGTCGCCAGGCGATGTGACGACTCGGGCGCAAGCGCGAAGAAGAGAGGACGACCGATCGCCGGGTACCACCGAACTCGCCGCGTCGCCATCGTTCCCATCATGGCATCATCCCGGACATGCCCACCGACCCGCCTGCGACCGAAGATCTGGTGGCGCGTCTCGTCGAAGCATCGGAGCTGCACGGCGATTTCGTGCTCTCGTCGGGGAAGCGCTCGACCGTGTACTTCGACAAGTTCCTGTTCCTCACGCGGCCGGACCTGCTCCGCGAGCTGGCTCACCAGGTCACGACGCTCCTTCCCGACGATGTGGACCACCTGGCGGCACCCGAGGGCGCGGCCACCCTGCTCGTGGCCGCGGTCTCGTTGGAGACAGGACTCCCTGTCGCCGTCGTCCGCAAGGAACCCAAGGCGTACGGAACGATGTCACAGGTCGAGGGGCACGCTCCCGCCGGCGCCCGCGTCTGTCTGATCGAGGACGTGAGCACGACCGGTCATCAGGTGCGGCGGGCGGCCGAGGTGCTCGCGAGCACGGGCGCGACGATCGAGCGCATCGTGCTCGCGATCGACCGTGGGGGCGCCGACCACCTCCGTGAGGCCGGCTACGACGTTGCTGCCGTCGCGGTGCTTCGCCCGCAGGAACGACCGAGCGCCTAGGTCGTCGCGCGGACCGCATCCTCCCGTGCCTCGAGCCGGCGCTGGGCCTCGTCGTCGTGCCGCTTCCACGAGACGGCCACGAGCACCATGGCGAGCACCATCACGAGGTTGCCCGCGACCCACATCAGCACCGCGGCGTTGCGCTGATCGTGGAGGGCCCGAGGACCCCAGGGGGCAGGCAGGCCCGCGTACGTCGCGTACAGCGGGGAGTCGGCCGTGTAGATCCCCAGCGCCAGGAAGGACATCGCCGGCATCGCGAGCAACAACGACAGCAGCCGTACCGGGTACGCGACCGGATGCGGGCTCGGATCGACGCCGACGATCGGCCACCAGTACACGAGCGCCACCGCGACCCAGAGCGCGTGCTCTGCCGCATGCCACCCGGAAGCGCCGAGCGCCACGTCGAACAGGCGGCTGGCGTGCACCGCGATCGGCACCGAGACGAACAGGCTCCACCCGACCACAGGATTCGCGATGACGCGAGCGACTGGCGAGCGCAGCGCCGACGCCAGCGCCTTGGCCCCGCCGGTGGGCAGCGTGCTCAAGGCGAGCGCGAGCGGGGCGCCGATCGCCAACAGTGGCGGCGCGACGAGGGTCAGCAGCAGGTGTTGGAGCATGTGCAGCGTGAACGACACCTCGGCGTAGGCGTCGATCGGCGAAACGAGCGCGAGCGCGAGTGCGAGCCACCCCACGGCGAACGGCGCCCAGCGTCGCGCCGACGTCGGGCGGCCGAGCCGACGAGCCCGTACGAGGCCCGCGACGTAGGCGGAGCCGATCGCCACCAGCATCGCGACCGTGATCGGCTCGAACACCCACCTGCCGAGTGCGGCCCACATGTCGTCGGGAAGGGACGCCCCCATGGGCCTATCGTCGCAGGGCCGGCCGAGCCTCACCGCCCGCGCCTCATCGGCCCGGCTTCGCGGCGGAACGTCGCCGGGAGCCTCTGGTGACCGTTGGACGGTCGGGACAACGCACCGCCGCCCCCATCGCCGGGGCCACGTTGACCATGACCACGCCGGCCGATACAACTGGGTGCAGATGGCTCAGGTGTCGACGTCCGCCGCGCAACACCGTTCCGGCGCGTCGCCCATCCTGTTCGGCACGATCTTGTTCCTCGCTTCGGAACTGTTGTTCTTCGGAGGACTGTTCGGCGCCTACTACGCGCTGCGGGCCCAGACGACGCCCTGGCCGCCCGACGGCGTCGAGCTCGGGACCGTGCTTGCGGCGATCGCCACAACGCTTCTGGTGGCATCGAGCGGCACGTTCCATCTCGGACTCGTCGCCGCCCGCCGGGAGCGCCTCGGGGGTCTCCGCGTCTGGACCGGCGTGACCCTCGCGCTCGGCGCGACCTTCCTCGGCATCCAGATCTACGACTACCTGCGGCTCACGTTCGAGGTATCGAGCAGCGCATACGGCACGATGTACTACGCGATGACCGGGCTGCACGGGCTGCACGTGCTCGCAGGGCTCGTCCTGATGCTGATCGTGCTCGGCCGCAGCATGCAAGGCGCGTATCGAGGTGGGAACGTCGACGGGCTGCATGCCGTCGGCTACTACTGGCATTTCGTCGACGTCGTGTGGATCGCCCTGTTCGCGACCCTGTTCATGGTGCGCTGACGTGGCGGCCACGGCGAACACCGAGGCTCGGTTGCTCTCACGCGTGCTGCGGGTGGGCCTCGCGGTCGCGGTGCTGGGTCAGATCGCGTGGTCCTTCCGCCCGGAGCCCTCGAGCGCCCAGTCCGATCAACAGATCCAGGGCAGGGCCCTCTACGAGGCGAACTGCTCGACCTGCCACGCCCTCGACGCGGGCGGCACGGTCAACGGGCCGTCGCTGCTCGAGGTCGGCCCGGCGGCCGTGGATTTCATGCTGGCCACAGGACGCATGCCGCTGGCCAACCCGAACGACCAGCCGGAACGGGGTCAGCCCAAGTTCACCTCGGAGCAGATCGACGCGCTGATCGCCTACGTGGGGTCGATCGCGCCCGGCGGCGAGCCCATCCCGACCGTCGACACGTCGGCGGGCGATCTGGCGCTGGGCGCCCAGGTGTTCCTGAACAACTGCGCGGGGTGTCACGGAGCCGGCGCCTCGGGAGACTCCGTCGGCGGCGGGCAGATCGCGCCTTCGATCTATCCCGCGAGCCCCACCGAGATCGGCGAGGCCGTGCGCATCGGACCTGGCGTGATGCCGAGGTTCGGACCGGAGACGATCGATCAGCGGGATCTCGATTCCCTGGCCGCGTACCTGGTCTGGATCCGAGACAACGGCGACGACGGCGGCCTGCAGCTGGGCCGAGTCGGCGCCGTCGCGGAGGGCCTCGTCGCGGTCGTCGTGGGGCTCGGCATCCTGATCGTCGTGCTCCGACTCACGGGGGCGAAGCGATGAAGCGCGACGAGCGAGTCGTCGCTGCTGCCCTCGGCGTCTCGATCCTCGCGGCGCTCACGCTGTTCGTCGTCTACGTGCGTGGCGGGAACCCCCAAGCCGAGGGCGCGCTGCTCGCGCTCGCGCTCGGTGGCGTTGGCATCGGATTGCTCGTGTGGGCGAAGCGACTGATGCCCCACATCCGAGACGAAACGCAACCTCGATCGAAGACCGCCCCGGCGACCGAGGCCGACCGCGAAGCGGCGGTGGAGACGATGGAGTCCGGCGTCGAGGAGATCCGGCGCCGCCGGTTCCTTTCGCGCATGCTGATCGGGGCCGCCGGCGCACTTGGCCTCGCGGCGTTGATCCCGATCCGCTCGCTGGGACGCTCGCCCGGCGACTCCCTGGTGCACACGAAATGGACGCCGGGCGCCCGGCTCGTGACGGCCGAAGGCACCCCGGTCACCGAGTCGACGCTCGAGACGGGTTCGTTCACGACCGTGTTCCCCGAGGGCTTCGAGGGTTCTGCCGACTCGCAGGCCGTCCTGATCAGGGTCGAGCCCGACCAGCTGCAGCTGCCGCCGGACCGGATCGCAGGCGCGCCCGACGGCCTGGTCGCGTATTCGAAGATCTGCACGCACGCCGGCTGCCCCCTCGGCCTGTACCTCGCCGCCACGCACGAGCTGCGGTGTCCGTGCCACCAGTCGACGTTCGACGTCCTCGATGGGGCGCGTCCGGTCTACGGTCCTGCCCCCAAACCGTTGCCACAGCTGCCGATCGAGATCGCCGACGACGGCAGCCTGCGGGCGCTCGGCGACTTCAGCGACCCCGTCGGCCCGGGCTTCTGGGAGCAAGCGTGATCGTCCGGCGCTTGGTCGACGGGGTCGATGAACGGCTCGACGGGACCTCGTTCATCAGGCGCAACCTGGGCAAGGTGTTCCCCGACCATTGGTCGTTCATGCTCGGCGAGCTCGCGCTCTACAGCTTCGTGATGCTGCTGCTCACGGGCACCTTCCTGAGTTTGTTCTTCGTGGCCTCGCCGGCCGAGACGGTCTACCGAGGCCCGTACGCGCCCATGCAGGGCAGCGAGGTCTCGCTCGCGTACGAGTCGGTGTTGCGCATCTCGTTCGAGGTGAGAGCCGGGCTCGTGATGCGCCAGACGCATCACTGGGCGGCGCTCGTCTTCGTCGCCTCGATGACCGCCCACCTGGTGCGGGTCTTCTTCACCGGGGCCTTCCGCAAACCCCGCGAGCTGAGCTGGATCATCGGCGTGACGCTGCTGGTGGCCGGCATCGGGGGCGGGTTCACGGGGTACTCGCTCCCCGACGACCTGCTGTCGGGCACGGGCCTGCGCATCATCTACTCGGCGGTGTTGTCGATCCCGGTGGTCGGCACGTGGCTCGCGTACCTGTTCTTCGGCGGCGAGTTCCCATCGGCGGAGCTGATCCCGCGGCTGTTCGTGATGCACATCCTGTTGATCCCCGCGTTGATCACGGGGCTGCTGTCCGCGCACCTCGCGCTCGTTTGGCATCAGACCCATACCCAGTTCCGCCCGAAGGGCACTCCCGAGTCCTCGGTCACCGGCACCCCCGTGTGGCCGAAGTTCGCCCTGAAGTCCGTCGGGCTGGCGTTCATCACGTTCGCGGTGCTGGCAGCGCTCGGCGGCCTTTCCCAGATCAACCCCGTGTGGCTCTACGGCCCCTTCGTGCCGTATTCGGCGCCCTCGCCTGCCCAGCCCGACTTCTACGCCGGATGGCTCGAGGGCATCCTGCGGCTCTGGCCGAACTGGGAGTTCCATGTCTTCGGGCACACGATCGGCGAGCTCTTCCTGCCCGCGGTGGTGATCCCCGGCATCATCTTCACGGCGCTGGCCCTCTGGCCCTTCATCGAAGCGCGAGCCAAGCACGACACCGCCGTCCATCACGACGCCCAGCGCCCACGGGATGAGCCAGTGCGCAGCGGCATCGGCGCGGCAGGCATCGCGTTCTTCGTGCTCCTGATGCTCGCCGGATCGAACGACGTGCTCGCGAAGTACCTGCAGGTCGAGGTCGACACGTTGAACGGTGTGTTGAAGGTGCTGCTGTTCGTCGTGCCAGTGCTCGTCTACGCGATCACGTGGTGGATCTGCCGGGATCTGCACGCGCGCGACTCCGCGCCGATCGCCCACCCTCCTCGGGTGGAATTCCGCCGCAACGCCGAGGGCGGCTTCGACGAGCATCACGACGAGGCTCGCTCCCGAGGAGACGTCGCCGCGACGCAGGGCGACCGGGAGCAACCATGAGGACGGGGGCCGCACGCGCGGCAGGTCTCGCCGCCGCCGCGATCGTGACCACTTCGTGCTCATCGTCGTTCGGCATGCCTCGGGGAAGCACCGAGCAAGGCCAGGAGATCTTCGACCTGTGGCAGATCTTCTTCTCGGCCGGCATCGCGGTGGCCGCCATCGTCTACGGCCTGATCGCCTGGTCCGTGATCCGGTACCGGCGCCGTCGGCGGACGCCCGATGCCGAGCTCGGACGGCAGTTCCACGCCAACGTGCCGCTCGAGATCGTGTACACCGCGATCCCCGTGGTGATCGTGATCGTGCTGTTCGCCCTGTCGATCGGCACCGAGGACAGGGCTTCGTCGGTCTCCCGGGACCCCGACGTGATCCTGCGGACAGAGGCGTTCTCCTGGGGATGGCGGTTCGAGTTCGCCGATGAAGGCGTCGAGGTCGTCAGCGAACCGAGCGCCGAGGGCGTGCCCGGCCCGGAGATCCTGCTTCCGCTGGGACGAACCACGCGCATCGAGCTCACATCGAACGACGTGATCCACGCCTTCTGGGTGCCTGACTTCCTGTACAAGCGCGACGCGATCCCCGGCCACGTGAACGAGTTCGACGTGACGCCGACGGTGCTCGGCACCTACCACGGCGTGTGCTCGGAGTTCTGCGGGCTCCATCACGCATACATGACGTTCACCGTGCGGGTGGTGGAACCCGACGCCTTCGATGCGTGGCTCTCGGACACCGCCGCGAACACAGGGGGGGCAGCGTGAGCGTCACGACCGAGCGTCCGGCCGCCTCGTCGGCACCCGCGGGGCGGCCCGACAACGGACCGGTGGCGTGGACCACCACCACCGATCACAAGAAGATCGGCGTGCTCTACTGCGTCACCGCGTTCGCGTTCTTCCTGATCGGCGGAGCGCTCGCCGGTGCCATGCGCGCCGAACTCGCCGACACCGGCAGCCAGCTGGTCGGTCCGCAGTCGTACAACACGCTGTTCACCGTGCACGGCATCATCATGATCTTCCTGTT
>JAOUEA010000038.1 GCA_029858935.1 Actinomycetota bacterium | reverse complement strand
GCGGCGTTCATCACGCCTCCGAGTCCGCCGCATACGAGCACCGCGCCCGCCTGTGCGAGGCGACGACCGACCTCCTCGGCCATCGCGAGCTCCCACTCGGTGGCATCGCTCGCGCCGATCACCGCGACGTAGGGAGCCACGTGATGAGCCATGACGGTGAGTATCGCAGGTGGCCGGCCCCGGTCGTGCCGTCACGAAGCCGCCACATGCCCACTGCTAGACTGCCGCGCTCGATGGGCCACCCACCCCGAACCCCCGTGCACCTCACGATCGTCGTGCTGGTCGTCCTCGCATCGCTGCTCGCTGCCTGCACGGGTGACGACACGTCGCCGGCGGGCGCCGAGGGGCCGCCCACGACGTCCCCCCCACCCGTGACGAGTGCCGAGTCCTACGTCTTCACCGACGCCGCGGGCATCGAGGCCCGGCTGACGCTCGAGGGTGATGGCGCCATGCTGACCGTCGAGAACGACACCGGCGCCGCGCTGCCCCGTCCCGGCGTGTACGTGCTCGACGCGCGCGACGGTTCTCGCATCGACTGGACCGTCGTCGACGCTCGAGCAGCGTCGAAGGGGGAGAGCGAGTGGCAGGTCGAGCGTCCCCCCGTGCCCGAGGCGAAGCACATCGGCCTGGTCGTCCTGCTCTTCGGAGGCGAGGACTACGGCGCGTTCGTGCCGCCGCAGCCGGGCGGCGCGGCGTGAGGCTTCGCCCCCAGCTCATCTCGCTGATCGCCTCGCTCGCGACCGGCTGGGCGCTCGTCGCCGCGCCGGCGACGGGCATGACCGCGCCGGCGAACGGCATGCTCGCCCAGACGCAAGCGACGCGGGCTCAGCTCGCGGCGACGGCATGCGAGCTCCCCACGAAGTTGCTGGTCCGTAGCTGGCGTGGCCAGCGCGCCGACCGTAGCGGCGACATCGACATCATCCCCCAGGAGCCGGACTTCGTCGGCACCGGCGGCCTCCCGCACTCCGGCCCGTGGGACTACGTCGGGCAGGTCCCGCTGTGGCTCTACGGACCCGGCTACATCCAGGCGCGGGGCAGCGTCGATCGCGTGGTCACCCTCGCCGACATCGCGCCGACCCAGGGCGAGCTCGTCGACTTCCCGTTCGATGCGCCCGACGGTGCTCCGCTCGCCGAGGCCCTCGTGCCCGAAGCGGAACGCCCCGACCCCCCGAAGCTCGTGGTCGTGGTCGTGTGGGACGGCGGAGGGACGTTCGTGCTCGACGAGTGGTCGAAGGCCTGGCCGAACCTCGAGGGGCTGATCGATGAGGGCACCTGGTACGACAAGGCCGAAGTGGGGTCGTCGCCGCCGAGCACGGCCCAGATCCACGCCACGATCGGCACCGGGGCGTTCTCGCGAGACCATGGCCTTGTCGCTCATCAGCTGCGCATCGGCGATCGTCTGACCGACCCGTGGGAAGCTGGCCCCCGGTACCTCGTCGCGCCGACCTTCGCCGACCTGTACGACCGGGCGATGGGCAATCGCCCGCTCGTCGGCACGCTCGCGACCGTGGCGATCCACCTCGGCATGATGAGCCACGGCTCGCTGTGGGGGGGCGGCGATCAAGATATCGCCGTGCTCCGCGAGCGGGAGGGGGCGGCGACCCTCGGGGCGGAGGGAATCTCGTGGAACCTCACGAGCAACGTGGCGCCCTACTACCGCATGCTGCCCTACGTGAACGACCTCCCTCCGATCACCGACTACTTCGACGAGATCGATCTGCAGGACGGTCGCGACGACGGCCAATGGCACGAGCTCGCCCTCGACGGGGAGCGTGCGGAGGAGGCCCTGAAGACGCCGGCCCGCATCCCCTGGCAGACCCGGCTGATCGACGAGGTGGTGCAGCGGGAGGGCTTCGGAGCCGACGACGTGCCGGACCTGCTCTACGTCAACTACAAGCTGATCGACGAGATCGGTCACCTCTACTCGATGAACGCCGTGGAGATGCGCGACTCGATCGCGACGCAGGATGCCGACCTCCCGAAGTTGATCGATCTGTTGAACGAGCGAGTAGGCGAGGGCGAGTGGGTGATGATGCTGACCGCCGACCACGGGCACACGCCCGACCCCGCGGTGAGCGGGGCCGCCGTGATCTCCCCCACCAGCGTCGCGAACGCGATCCAGGATCGATTCGACACCGACGGCGACGACACGCGGATCGTCGAGTTCACCCAGCCGACCCATATCTTCATCGACCACGGCGAGATGGAACAGAACGGGACGACGCTCGAGGAGATCTCCTCGTTCTTGCTCACGGTGACGAAGGGCGACGTGCAGGGCGGGCAGTATCCCGTCTCGGCCGCTGTCGCCGACGAGCGGGCGTTCATCGCGGCGTTCCCTTCGGAGATGCTCGACGACCTTCCGTGCCTGCAGGGGAAGCTGCCCGACCACGGGAGCAAGGACTCGGCTCCTTGACCGAGCGATCGGCCGCTCGACCCTAGCCCCAGCGCTGCCCGAGGAAGGCCGCCAGCAGCGCCACCGCGCCCTGCTTGTCGAGCGGTTCGTTGCCGTTGCCGCATTTCGGGGATTGCACGCAGCTCGGACATCCGTGGGAACAGGGGCACTGACGGATCGCCTCGAGGGTCGCGCGCAGCCACCGCTCGCTGGTGGCCGCACCGCGCTGGGTGATTCCGGCCCCGCCCGGGTAGCCGTCGTAGATGAAGATCGTCGTGAGTCCGGTGTCGGGATGCATCGGGGTCGACACGCCGCCGATGTCCCAGCGATCGCACGTGGCCACCAGAGGCAGCAACCCGATCGCCGCATGCTCGGCTGCGTGGATCGCTCCCGTGACGTCGCGGGGCCCGACCCCGGCTCGATCGAGCACGCTGCCCGGGATCGTCCACCAGACCGCTCGGGTTTCGAGCTCGACGGGTGGAAGCGGCAGCGGGAACTCATCGAGCGTCTCGTTCGTGGCGACGGACTTCCGTACGTAGCTCACGACCTGGTTCGTCACGCGGACCGAACCGAACGACTGCCGTACGTCGCCGATACGTGAGTGCGCAAGTATCTCTCCCACCGAGATGTCGGTGACGTCGCGAGCCTGCGTGTAGAAGTCGGGGTCGGCGCCGCGCACGACCGCGACGCGCGTCACGAGATCGAGCTCCTGCACGAGGTACTGCTCGCCGAGGTGCAGGTAGACCGCCCCAGGGTGAAGCGTGGCGTAGGCACGATGCTCGTCGGCGGTGCCGAGCAGCTCGCCGGTGCCCTCGATCACGATCGAGTACACGTGGCCGCCGCCGGCTCGCACGTCGACAGCGCGGTGCGGCGAGCTCTTGCCGCGGTCGTGCCAGGCGTCGCGCCGGCGAACGAGCTCGCCCCGTTCGGTCATGGCTTCGACCGACGATCGCACCTCCGCGGGGTCGCCGAAGAAGGCGAGCTCGTCGTCGCGGAGCGGCACCTCCCGTGCGGCGCAGCGGAGATGGGGTTCTCGCACGTACGGATTCGAGGGGTCGATCACCGCGGCTTCGGGCGGCTTGTCGAACAGATCCTCCGGGTGGTGCACGAGGTACTGGTCGAGCGGATCGTCCTGGGCCACCAGCACGGCCAGCGAGTCGGTGTCGCGACGTCCGGCCCTGCCGGCCTGCTGCCACAACGCCGCGCGAGTGCCCGGGTACCCCGTCAGCACCGCGGCGTCGAGCGAGCCGATGTCGATGCCGAGTTCGAGCGCGCTCGTTGAGGCCACCGCGAGGAGTTCCCCGTCGGCGAGCTGGCGCTCGATGCGTCGCCGATCTTCCGCGAGGTAGCCGGCGCGGTAGCTCGTGATCTTCCGTCGCAGCTGCGCGTCGTCGACCTCCCGACGCGCCCACTCGGCGAGCAGCTCCGCAGCCCGCCTCGACCGCGTGAACCCGATCGAGCGAGTGCCGGCGCCGGCGAGGCGCCCGAGGAGCCAGGCGCTCTCGGACAACGCGCTTCGACGGACGCCGGTCTCCTCGTCGACGAGCGGCGGGTTCCACAAGGCGAACAGCTTCTCGCCCGAGGGAGAGGCATCGTCGGTGATCGCGACGACGTCGTCGAGACCCGTCAGGCGTGTCGCCAGCTCCGCCGGGTTCCCGACGGTCGCGCTCGCCAGGCACCACCGCGGCGAACCCCCGTAGTGGTCGACGAGACGCCGGAGCCTCCGCAGCACCATCGCGACGTGCGAACCGAACACGCCTCGGCACACGTGGGCCTCGTCGACCACGACGAGCGACAGGCGCAGGAAGAAGTCGGCCCACCGCGCGTGATCGGCGAGCAGCGACAGGTGCAGCATGTCGGGGTTCGTCATCACGAGGTTGGCGTTCTTGCGGATCAGCGGGCGCTCGGCGTGCGGTGTGTCCCCGTCGTAGACGGCGGCCTTCACCTGCGGCAGCTTCAGGGCTCGCATCGACCGCAGCTGGTCGCGTGCGAGCGCCTTCGTCGGGAACAGGTACAGCGCCGTTGCCTTGGGCGTCGCGATCGCGGCGTCGGCGAACGCGGCGTTGTAGACGAGGGTCTTGCCACTCGCGGTGCCGGTCGCCATCACGACGTCGCGGCCGTCGCGAAGGGCGGTGAGCCCGTCGAGCTGGTGCGGGTAGAGCCCGCGCACACCCGTCAGGCCGAGCCGCGCGACGAGCAACTCGGGCAGGCTCTCGGGGAAGGGCTCGACGACGGGGCGACGGGCCGGCAGCTCCCGCACATGTACGAGGGAGTCCGCCGTGGCGAGGTCGGTCTCGAGCTCGTGCAGGAACTTCCTGGGGTCCACCGCAGCAGGCTACCCGCGGCGAGCGACGGCCCGGGCTCAGGCCTGCCTGCGTGCCGTCTCGGCAGCGTCGTCATCGCGTTCGCGGGCGAGCACGTCGTAGGGCGCTCGGAAGGCGTCGCGCGCGAGCTGCCGCAGATTGAACCGGTCGCTGACGAGGACCCACGCGCCGAGCATCAGGTACACGATGCCCACCGCGACGCGCTCGATGCCGTGCAGACGCTCGGGCACCACGCCCCCGAGGATGAACTGGCTCCAGAACAGTACGGAGACGAAGACCGCCTCTCGCAACGACATCGAGAGGTTGGAGATGATCGCGACCGCGAAGAACGACTGCGCCGCCGTCAGGAACAGCTCCTCTCGCTGCACCGCATCGATCGGCAACCCGTGGAACCCGCCGGCGGCGATCGCGAACACGATCGGGAGCGTGCCGACCAGCAGCGTCCATTGGTTCACCTTCGACGAGACGAGCGTGCCCAGGCCCGAGCTCGTGTTCAGCCGCCACGCGTAGAGGCCGGCCACCAGCAGCTCGGGCGCTTCCGAGGCAAGCGGTGCGACCCACTGCACCAGCAGGAACTCGCTCACCCCGAGCCGCTCGCCCGAGAGCACCAAGGCTTCGGCGAACCGCTCTGCGAACAGCAGGATCACCGCCGCCGCGAACACGGCGATGGTGACGATGGTGAACCGGCGTGGCGCGGTGTCGAATGTGCCCAAGTAGCTCGCGGGCCCGACGAGGTGCGGCTCCTCGGCGGGGGCTCGGGAGACGCGGATCGTGTAGGCGATGAAGATCGCGACCAGGATCGCCGCGTCGACCAACGTGATCGAATGCTTCAGCGGAAGCGTGAGCGAGTAGATCGTCGCCACGGCGAGGTAGCCGATCTCGATCGAGTGTTCACGGTCGAGACGCACGCCTTCCCAGCGTCGGTTGGGACCTTTCACGAGACCGTTGCGTCGCTTCAAGCGGTAGTAGGCGATGAAGATCACCATCGTCCACCCGACCCCGATCAGCAGCCGGTTCGCGCCAGTCATGTTGGCGAGCGCCAGCGAGCACGGAGACTCGGTGCCCCCGTCCAACGGCAGGCACGCCGCACCGGTTTGGGCGAACGACTCGCCGCCCTTCTTCGCGAAGACGAAGTCGACGGCGTACTCGGGCAGCACGGCGATCAGCGCGAGGATCGCGATCGCGAGGCCGGCCGAGATGTCGAGCTGGGCAACCTCGGCGGCCCACGAGAGCATGAACGCCGCTCCCACGATCGCGAGCCCGAACAGGAACGCTTCGAGCGGGTGCGGCAGGTCTGGATGCGTGAACCGAACCACGAACGCCGGCACCGTGAGAGCGGCCGCCAGGGCGATCTCCACCTTTGCGCGGCCGGGGTGGATGTCGGAGAGATCCTCCCGCAGGGTCGTCATGCGTGGCGCAGCCTACCCGGCTTCGGTGCCTTCCGGTGCGTGAGCGGAACTACTCACGCGCGGTGGGGCTCGGCGGCACGTTCTTCTTGAACAGCACGCCGTCCTTCTTCGCGTCGCCCACGATCGCCCTGGCCCGGGCCATGTCGAGCGTGACGACGGAGATGCCGCCGATCGTGCCGGTGCCGCCGGGCAACACCACGTTCTGCACGTTGCCCGGCGGCACCTTCGAGGCGGTGAAGGCGAGCGCCATCATCTCCCGCAGCGGGATCTCGGTATCGATGTTTCGCATGCCGGCCCCGAGCCAGGTGAACAGCCGCGCTTGATCGGCGCGGAACTGCTTCTTGAACTGCGCCAGTGCGGCGAGGATCAGCCGGCCGCCGTTCTCCTGCCTGCCGAAGTCGCCCTGTTGCAGGCTATGGCGGTCGCGCGAGAACGCGAGTGCCTCGGGGCCGCTGAGCTTCTGCACACCGGGAGAGAAGTCGGTGCGGGCGAACGAGTCCACCATCGGGAACGGCACGTCGACCGTGAGTCCGCCGACGGCGTTGATCATGTCGGTGAAACCCCAGAACGTCGTGAGGGCCCAGTAGTCGATCGTGACCCCGAAGTTCTGCTCCATCGTCTGCACGAGCAGGTCGGGGCCGCCGTAGACCATCGCCGAATTGATCTTGCCGGTGCCTCGGCCAGGGATCGGCACGTACGAGTCGCGGGGGATGCCCACGAGCACCGCTCGGCGACGGGCCGGGTTCAGGAAGATCAGGTGCAGGGAATCGCCGAGCGAGCGCTCGATGTTCTCGCCCGGCCGGGCGCCCGAGCCGATCGCGAGGATCACGACCGGCTTCGAGCCGGTGAGCGCCGGTGTGAAGCCGGCGTGCGCCTTGCCCACGACCACTCCGCTGGACTGCGCGCGCGCGGTCACGGCGCCGTTCAGCGCACCCAGTGTCGAGCCCACGACCCAGGCCACCAGGGCCACGAGCACGAACGCTGCCCGCCGCCTCACGAGGCTCCGGCCTCCGAGGGTTCCGCGGACGCGCTCGCGCCGGGCGACGACGACGAATCGGGTTTCGGTTCCCGCTTCTTGTCGTTGCGCTGCACCGAGAACGATACGATCAGCCACTCGCCGTCGCTCTTCTCGAAGACGAACTGGCCCTTGCTGATGAGCAGGACCTGCGCGTCGGCACCGGTTCCTCGTGCCTGGAACTTGGCGCTGCCTTCGACGGCGTGTGGCGCACCGCTCGGGTCGAACAGCACCTGGAGCTTCAGCGTGCTCGGCATCGGTTGGATCGACTCGAACGCGTCACTTGCCGCCGGTCCGGCTGTCAGCACGTCGAGTTGACGTTCGGCCGCTGCCTCGGCTGCTTTGGAGAAGTGGTCGAGCACGGCGTCGTAGTCGCCCTCCATCCAGTTGCTCGGATCGAGGAACGCCGCCGTGTAGAGATCGTCGATCTGCTGGGCGACGGCTTTCGCGGGAGCCTGCGCCGCCGAGACGGCTTCCTGATGGTTCGACTTCTCGGCGGTGGTGACGGCCTTCGGCTTGGAAGCCTCGAACTCGAACTCGGGAGTCTCGGGCGGATCCTCGCCGACGAGCGTGCCCAACGGCCCCACGTCGCCGCCAGACAGCATGACGACACCCACCACGACGACAGCGGCGAGCGCGAGGGCGCCCACGATGATGAGTGGCTTCTTCCGGGAAGGGGTGGCTGAATGCTTGCCGTCTGCCAAAACGCGAAGACCCTACCGGGGGTCTGGCACCGCGCCAACGATATCGGCGTGACGGTTCCGTGGCGGGTAGGATGAACCGACAGCAGGCGTGCCGGGAAGACTGGTCGGCAGAAGGAGTCGCCATGCCCGATCAGGAACATCCCGACGCCGGCACGATGGCCTCGCTGCGCTCGTCGTTCTCTTCGTCCGACCGAGCCATCGCGCGTCGCCTGATCCGTCCACTGCAGTCGTTCCTCGATGCCGAAGCATCCGGCGCGATCCTGTTGTTGGTGGCCGCGGTGCTCGCTCTGGTGTGGATCAACTCGCCGGTCGGTGACACCTACGAGCGCTTCTGGGCCACGGAAGCTTCGCTCGACATCGGCGGCTTCCACCTGACCGAGACCCTTCAACTGTGGGTCAACGACGGACTCATGACGCTGTTCTTCTTCGTCGTGGGTCTTGAGATCAAGCGAGAGGTCACGACCGGCGAGCTGCGAGATGCGCGGTCGGTCGCGATGCCGGCGATCGCGGCGCTCGGAGGCATGCTGGTGCCGGTCGCGATCTACGCCGTGATGAACGCGGGCGGCGCGGGCAGCAGGGGGTGGGGCATCCCGGCAGCGACCGACATCGCCTTCGCCGTCGGCGTGCTCACGATCGCGGCCAAGTCCGCACCGCGCAGCGTGCGCCCGTTCCTGTTGACGCTCGCCATCGTCGACGACATCGGCGCCATCCTGTTGATCGCGATCTTCTACTCCAAGGGCATCTCGCTCAACGCGCTGGCCCTGGCCGGAGGCCTCATCATCCTGATGGTGGTGGCCGATCGTCTGCACATCAGGGCGATGCCGGTCTACGTCGTGCTCGGCATCGCGGTGTGGATCGCGACCTTCGAGTCGGGCATCCACCCGACGATCGCTGGTGTCGTGCTCGGGCTGCTCGCCCCAGCTCGGCCGTTCCAGCCCTCGGCCGGCGTGAGCGGCGAGGCCCAACGCGTCGCCGACCTCACCGATGACGACCCAGATGACCCCGACGACAACGCGCCTGCCTGGCTGTACCTGTCGCGCATCTCACGCGAGGCGGTCTCGCCGCTGGCTCGTGCCGAGTCGGTGTTGCACCCATGGACGAGCTTCGTGATCGTGCCGATCTTCGCGCTGGCCAATGCGGGCATCGAGCTGTCCCGCGACGTCATCTCGGCCGGTCTCACGAGCGCGGTGACGCTCGGGGTCGCGCTCGGCCTCGTCGTCGGCAAGACCGTCGGCATCTCGGTGGCGAGCTGGGTGGCGGTGCGCACGAAGCTGGGGAGGTTGCCGGCCGGGGCGACCTGGGGGCACATCGTCGGGGTGGCGGCGCTCGGTGGCATCGGGTTCACCGTGTCGCTGTTCATCGCGGAGCTGGCCTTCCGAGGCGACCAAGAGCAGCTCGACGCCGCGAAGCTGGGGATCCTGTTCGCGTCGGTGCTGGCGGGGGTGATCGGCTACCTCATCCTGCGCGTCGCGGGTCCCGCTGGGTCCGAGGAGCCGCCCGACGATCAGTAGGCCTGGAAGCGTCCGGTCTCGAGCCAGGCTCGGTAGAGCTCGAACCCCACTTCGGTCGAGCGCAGCAGGGGTCGCGGTGGGTCGTCGAGATCGGCCCACGCGATCTCACCCATCTCCTCGCCGTCACCCACCGGTTCCCCGAGCCACCGTCGCAGCTCGAACCAGATGCCGAAGTAGTGGGTGAGGTCGCCGTTGGGATAGGTCTCGAGGTGGTTCTCGACCCGCGAGAGACTCGCGAACGCTTCCAGGTCGGCCGGGTCTGCGTCGAGACCGACCTCTTCCCGCAGCTCGGTCAGGGCGGTGTTGCTGAAGCTCGAGCCCTCCTCAGCCCCGCCCCCCGGTATCGCCCACATGGCGTTGTCGAGGCGATGGGCGAGGAGCACGCGGCCGTCCTCGCGCACGACCATCACGCTGGCTCCGGGCCAGAGCACCAGATCGGTGCCCACCTTCTGACGCACGCGCCACAGCGTGCTGTGCTCGAAGCCCATGACCCGCCCATGCTCGCACGTCCGTCGCCGTAGAGGGGGCATCTCCGCAGGTCAGCTCGCAGGGGCGTTCCCTATACTGCACCGGTCGCCCGGCCCGGCCGGGTGGTGAGACGACTCCACCCAACCTTCAGGAGGTTCCATGTTCCGCGTCCTTGCCCAGGAAGGCGGCCCGCTCGAGGTCACCTTCGGGTCCTTCGAGAGCACGTGGTTGTGGATCGTGCTCGTCATCTCGCTCATCGCGCTCGCCTTCGCCTGGTACCTGCGCGCCAGGGTGCTCGACGAGCCGGAAGGCAGCGAGAAGATGAGGGCGATCGCGGTCTCCATCCAGGAGGGAGCGAAGGCCTACCTGAGCCGTCAGTTCCGCACGCTGGGCATCTTCCTCGGGCTGCTCACCGTGGTGTTGTTCTTCGCGCTTCCGGTGTCCGACGCCGTCACCACGTCGTTGCTGGGCATGTCGCCGGAGCTGTCGATCCGCGTCGGACGTTCGGTCGCGTTCCTGCTCGGCGCAGGCGCCTCGATGCTGACGGGCTACGCGGGCATGTGGCTCGCCGTGCGGGCGAACGTGCGTACGGCCAACGCCGCGAAGGAGGCCGGCCTGCGGAAGGCGCTCACGATCGCGTTCCGAGCCGGGGGAGTGGCCGGCATGTTCACGGTGGGCCTCGGCTTGTTCGGGGCAACGCTGATCTTGATCATCTTCCAAGGCGATGCCACGGCCGTGTTGGTCGGTTTCGGCTTCGGCGGCGCGCTGCTCGCGATGTTCATGCGGGTCGGCGGCGGCATCTTCACCAAGGCGGCCGACGTGGGCGCGGACCTGGTCGGCAAGGTCGAGCAAGGCATCCCCGAGGACGACCCTCGCAACGCCGCGACGATCGCCGACAACGTGGGCGACAACGTCGGGGACTGTGCGGGCATGGCGGCCGATCTGTTCGAGAGCTACGAGGTCACGCTCGTGGCGGCCTTGATCCTGGGTGCGGCAGCGTTCGCCGACTCGGAGATCGGCGCGATCGCGGGTGTGATGTTCCCGTTGTTCGTGCGCGCGATCGGAGTGGTCACGTCGATCATCGGCATCATGGCGGTCACGCCGCGCTCCGAGGAGGAGCACGGGATGAAGGCGATCAACCGCGGCTTCTTCCTGTCGGCGGTGATCTCCGCGGTGCTCGTCATGGTCGTCTCGGTGACCTACATGGAGAGCTGGCGGCCGGGCATCGCGGTCGCGATCGGCCTCGTGCTCGCGTCGATCATCCAGATCCTGACGCAGTACTTCACCGACACGAAGTACAAGCCCGTGAAGGAGGTCGCCGACTCGACCGTGACCGGTCCCGCCACGACGGTCCTCTCGGGCTTCTCCGTCGGGCTCGAGTCGGCCGTGTGGGCCGCGCTCGTGGTCGCCGGCACGATCCTGGCGGCCTTCCTGCTCGCCGACCCCGATTCCTCGAACCTGTTCGCCGAGCGCCTGTACTTCATCGCGCTGTCGGGCATGGGCATGCTGACGACGGTCGGCGTCGTCGTGTCGATGGATACCTACGGCCCGATCAGCGACAACGCCCAGGGCATCGCCGAGATGTCGGGTGAGTTCGAGGGAAGGCCGGCCGAGATCCTCGGGGGGCTCGACGCCGTCGGCAACTCGACGAAGGCGATCACCAAGGGCCTGGCGATCGCGACCGCGGTCATCGCGGCGACATCGCTCTTCGGCTCGTTCGAGGAAGCCCTGAAGGACGCCGGCTTCGCCTTCGAGGGCATCCGTGTCGACCGGCCCGACGTGCTCGTCGGGTTGCTCGCCGGCGGCACGATCGCCTTCCTGTTCAGCTCCCTCGCGATCCGCGCCGTCGGCCGCGCGGCCGCCCAGGTCGTCGTCGAGGTGCGCAACCAGTTCCGTGAGAACCCTGGCATCATGGACTACTCGGTGAAGCCCGACTACGCGCGAGTCGTCGACATCTGCACGAAGACGTCGCTGCGCGAGCTGCTCACGCCGGGGTTGCTCGCCGTGCTCTCGCCGGTCATCGCCGGATTCCTGTTGAAGGAAGAGGCGCTCGGCGGATTCCTCGCCGGCGCCATCGTCACGGGCCAGCTCATGGCTGTGATGCTCTCCAACTCCGGTGGTGCGTGGGACAACGCGAAGAAGTACATCGAAGAGGGTCACTTCGGTGGCAAGGGCTCCGACGCCCACAAAGCTGCCGTGATCGGCGACACCGTCGGCGATCCGTTCAAAGACACTGCGGGTCCGGCTCTGAACCCGCTGATCAAGGTTATGAACCTGGTCGCGCTGTTGATCGCCCCGCTCGTGGTGGAGTTCGCCGACGAGACCGCTGCCCGCCTCGCGATCGGACTCGTGGCCGCGGTCGTGCTCGGGTCCGCGATCTACGTGTCGAAGGCGCGCAAGTCCGAGCTCGATGCCGAGCTCGAGCACGCCGACAAGGTCGCCGCGGGCGCGTGACGGCGGAGGCCGCGGAGGGCCGCTGACGTCATGGGTGCGATCCGTCGCTGGCTCGACCGCCTCACCCAGAGCGACGAATCCATCCTCGCGGACGAGACGCGGGAGTGGGCGGACTCGGTCGCCGGGTGCGTGCGTCTCGGCGATGCGCCGCTGCGCACGTCGGTGAAGATCGCCGGGGTGATCCGGCGTATCACCGTGCTGCCGATGAGCGGGCATGAGTCGCTGGAGGCGCTCGTGTCCGACGGCACGGGCGAGGCTGTCGTGGTGTTCATGGGACGGCGCGGCATCGGCGGTTTCTCGCTCGGCACGAAGGTCGTCGTCGAGGGCGTGCTGGGGGAGCAGCGCGGGGGCGGTCCGCCGCGCATGATCAACCCGCGCCTCGAGTTCAGCGCCTGAGGGGAGCGTCGCCTTGGGGTGGCGGCTCGCGGATCTCCGGCTCGCGCAGGTGAAGGGGCACGCTGGTCACGACCACGTGGGGTTCGAACAGCAACATGCGCTTGAAGTAGAGCGCGGTCTGCCCGTGCAGCAGCGTCTGCCACCAGCGCAGGGGCACGACCTCGGGAAGCACCACCGTCACGATCGTGTCGCCGCGGGCCGTGTGCTTGCGGATCTCTTCGAGCAGCGGCGTGCCGAGGTCGCGGAAGGGGGCTTCCACCATCACGAGCGGCACCTCGAAGCCACGCTCCACCCACGCGTTCGCAACCCCTTCGATCTCGACGTTGTCCGTGACGAGGAAGAGCGCCTCGACTCCCACGGCGTGCAGTGACCGGGCGTAGGTCACGGCCCGGGCGGTGGCGTAGCTGGCGTTGGAGACCGGCACGATCACGAAGCTCCGCTCGGGCTCGAGCGGCCGCCCCGCGTTCGTGCTTGCTTCCTCTGGAAGCAGCGGGACGTCGGTGACGACGACGCCCGGCTCGAACAGCATCGAGGTCTTCAGCCAGAAGAGGCGCCGGTTGTGGGCGATCTGCCGCAGCAGCGATCGATCGCCGGAGTTCTCGGGCACGATCACCGTCAGGAACCCGTCGACCGCGCGGGAGCGGGTGCGGATCAACGCGCGGAGCGCACGGACGAGGTGATGATCGGCGTCGGGCAGGCGCTCCAACTCACCCAAACGCGGTGCGGACAGGTCCCATTCCGCCGAGGCGAGATCGAACTCGGCCGCCGGCCCGATGTAAAGGGCGGTCACTCGCTCGGGCCGGATCGCCCGAAGATACGCGATGCCATCGCGGGTCGCCGCTCCGAGGTCGGGCACCACGAACAGGAACTCGCTCCCGGTGTCGGAGGCGTCGGCGGGAGCCGCGACGTCGAGCGTCCGGGCGACCGAGCGATAGTGGCGAGACACCAGGTAGAACTGACCCACGACGATCGGCAACGCGGCGATGACCATCCACGCACCGAGGGAGAACCTGGTGGCCACGACGATCGCGAACACGACCGCCGTCGTCGTGGCCCCGATCACGTTCACTGCAGCCTTGGCCCGCCAGCCGTCCGTGCGCAGACGCCACCAGCGGCGAACCATACCGGCCTGCGACAGCGTGAGGGCGACGAACACGCCCACCACGTACAGCTGGATCAGTTTGGTCAGGTCCGCGTCGAAGAGCCAGACGAGCAGCGCGGCGAGTCCCGCCAGCACGGCGATGCCGTTGGAGAAGACCAGCCTGTCACCCCGGTTGCGGAACTGCGAGGGCATGAAGCCGTCGCGCGCCAGGATCGACGCGAGCCGCGGGAAGTCCTGGTAGGCAGTGTTCGCCGCGAGGATCAGGATCAGGGCCGTGAACACCTGCAGCACGAGGAACATCGGGCCGTCGCCGAAGACGGTCTCGCCGATCTGGGCCAACACCGAGGTCGAGGCCGCGATGTGCTCGTTCGTGCGCACCCCGATCGCCGAGGCCAAAGCCGAGATGCCGAGGAACATCGGGATGCTCATCGAACCCATCAGTAGCAATGTCGATGCTGCGTTCTTCGACTGCGGCCTCCGAAAGGCCTGCACGCCGTCAGCGATCGCTTCCACCCCGGTGAGAGCGGTCGCTCCGGACGAGAAGGCGCGGAGCACGAGCAGCACCGAGAGTCCCGACACCGCCTCGAGCCGGAGATCGGCCGTCGCCGCGCGCGGGCATCCGTCGCTCGCGCAGAGCCACGTACCCCACACCAGGGTGGCCCCGACCACCACGACGAAGCCGTAGGTCGGGATCGCGAACAGGCGCCCGGCCTCCTTGGCTCCGCGCAGGTTGGCGAGCGTGATCAGGGCGATGAACCCGATCGCCATCGGGAGCTTGTACGGGGCCAGCGATGGCACCGCCGAGGTCACCGCGATCGCGCCGGCCGTCACGCTGACGGCCACCGTCAGCACGTAGCTGATCTGGATCGCGCCCGCCGCGGTCAAGCCCGGGAGCAACCCCAGGTTCTCCTTGGCGACGATGTAGGACCCGCCCCCTTGCGGGTACTCCCGCACCGTCTGGCGGTACGAGGCGATCACGATCACCAACAGCGCCGCCACGCCGACCGAGAGCGCACTCAGCCACGACAATCCCGACGCGCCCACGAGGACCAGCACCAGCAGCATCTCTTCGGTCGCATACGCCACCGACGAGAGCTGGTCCGAGGCGAAGACGGGCAACGCGAGGAGCTTCGGGAGCAGCTGATGCTCCGCCTTGTGCGAGGCGAGGGCGCGACCGAGCAGGAGCCGTTTGGTCCATCCTCCGCGGTCCCGGTTGAGGACGGCGTCGCGAGAAGGGCTCTGTTGCACTCCGGCATCCTATGGCCCCGCTCGCCGTCGCCGTCATCGCGGCCGGACGCGCTACGCTCGTCGAGATGGCGACGACGAGGCATCCCGATCGTCCCGATCGTCACGAGAGCGGCGTCGAGGCGACACGACCGAGACCCGGGCGTTCCCGTCCCCCGGCCCGGGTGCTCGCGGGGTACGCGCTCGCGATCATCGGCACGACGGCGATCGTGCTCGCCGCACAGCCGATCCGCGACGCCGTCGACCCGGTCGCCACGGGTTTCGGCTTCCTCGTGCTCGTGGTGGTCTGCGTGGGCCTCGGAGGGCTGGGCCCGGGCGTCGTGGCCTCGTCGCTGGGATTCGCGGTCTTCGGGTT
>JAOUEA010000215.1 GCA_029858935.1 Actinomycetota bacterium | reverse complement strand
GCCTGGGCACCGCGAGCACATCGGGGGTGAGGATCTCGCCGTAGGCCACCACGACGACCACGTCGGGCTCGATCCGCTCGATCGCGGCCCTGCCTTCCCCCTCTCGGACGCCCGCCACCTCCATGACCTCGACATCCAGCCGGCGTGCGGCATCGTCGACCGGCGTCGGCGTCGGTCGCGACCCCCGGCCCGCCGGCCGCGGAGGGTTCGTGATCACGAGTTCCACGACGACCGGCTCGGCCGACGCGAGAGCTTCGAGGGTGGGCACCGACCAGGAGTCGTTGCCGAGGAAGATCGTCCGCACGGGTCAGCTTTCGGCTCGGCGCATCAGGCGACGCTTCGGCGGTGGCCCCTCCTCGAGGCTCAGTTCGATGCGGCGAAGCTCGGCCAGCACCGCGCGGCGGCCGTCGTCGTCGAGCCGGTCGATGTAGAGCATGCCGTCGAGGTGATCGGTCTCGTGCTGGAAGATGCGGGCCAACAGCGCTTCCCCGGTCATCTCGAACGGTGACCCCTCGACGTCCTGTCCCCGGCAGGTGATACGCGAGAAACGCTCCGTCACGTGGTACGGGCCCGGGATCGACAGACAGCCCTCCTCCTCGAGTTGTGATCCCTGGCCGTCGACGAGTTGCGGGTTCGCCATGAACACAGGGCCCGTCTCGCCGTCGTCGAACACGAACAGCCGCTGCGAGATGCCCACCTGGGGGCCGGCGAGACCCACTCCCGGGGCGTCGTACATCGTCTCGATCATGTCGTCTCGAAGGCCGCGCAGCCGGCGGTCGAAGACCTCCACGGGTTTCGTCGGTGCCCGGAGCACGGGGTCGCCGAGGATGCGGATGGGCATGATCACGATCGTGTCTCTTCCCTCGTGGCTACAGATGCGGCTCTGCTTCGACACGGGCGACCACGTCGCGCGCGGCCAACCGACGAGCCTCCCGCCCGAACGCCGACACGTCCCCCGGATCGAGCGCGAGCAAGCATACCGTCTGACCTTGGGACGACGAGACGAGGAGTGTGATCGGCTCGAGCGTCGCCAACGCCTTCGCCAGCTCCGGTCCTCCGACCACCCGGAAGACGGCCGATCCGATCGGGAACCCCGCCTGCGCCCGACGCTCCCGTTCGTCACGGTGGAACCGAGAGGGGTCGCCGAGAACGAGCGACTGGATCGCGGGATCGTTGGCGCGCGAGGTCTGCACGATCGCCCTCCCTCCCGGCCTGGCCCATGCGATCGCCTCCGTCCACGTCGTCACGGCTCGCTCACGAGCGGTGAGTCCCGGACGCCGATCCGCAAGATCTGCGTCGAGGATGGCCACGAGATCGAGTCCCCCCAGCCCGAGGTCGCGCACGTCATCGGGGCCGCCGACCAAGATCTCGTTGTCGGCGGGTAAGCGCGGGGCATCGGCGTCGCCCAGCCGGCGGACGGGCACCCGGGCCGCGCGGCGAGCCCATTCTTCGACCCGCTCCTGCCCTCCTTTGCGGAGCCCGAACTCGGTCGCCCCGCACGACCTACACCGACCGGGCGCCTCGCACACGACGCATGAGATCGACCCTTCAGCGGAGCGCAGGGCACCGCCGCACGCCGCACACGCTGCAGGGTTCGAGCAACGGCGACAGACCGCGGCGATGCCGTATCCGGGCAGCGGCGAGAACAGGAATCCCCGCGACGTCTCGCTGAGCGCCCGCACGAGGCGGGGCGCCCGACCTTCGGGTCCAGGCGCGACGATCTCCACGGGCACCCAGCTCCGGCGGCTCGGTGCCACGGTCGGCAACGAAAGCGCCGAAGCCTCCGAGGAAGGCGCCATCGCGGACAACACGACCATCGCTCCGTCGATGTCGCCACGGGCCCTGGCCACATCCCGGACGTGGTAGTAGGGTGCGCGATCCTCGCGGTGCGCCGGGTGCGACTCACGGCTCACCACGATCAGGCCGAGTTCGGGAACGGGGGCGAACACGCTCGGTCGTGTGCCCACGACCACGTCGTACCGCCCCGCCTGCACATCGAGCCAGGTCCGGACTCGAGCTCGCTTCGACCCTCCGAGCAGGAACCCAACCCGATCGCCGAACGCCTGCTCGATCGCTCTCGCGGTGCCTGGCACCGGTGAGGCCTCCGGCACGATGACGAGGGCTCGTCGGCCGCTGTCGAGACACGCCGCCACGACCTCTACCGCGCCGGAGCCCTCGTGCTCGGGCGCCGGTCGAAGGACCCAGGCGCCCCGGCCACGCTCGGCGATGGCGTTGACGAGATCGTCGCCCCGGCGATAGCGCTCGAGGACACGATCGCGCGCCGCGATCGGGCTCACCGCCCGATGCTCGGCGAGCCCGTCATCGCCTTCCTCGCCTGCAACCCGGGGCGGGGTCGCCCGCTCGAGCACGGCAGCCAAGGGCGCGACGTAACGCTCGCTCACCCACCGACACAGGGCGAGCCCCGGTTCGTCGAACCAGCGCGTGGGCGAGATCAGCTTGGCGACGGGCAGCGTTCGAGCCGGCACGTCGTCGGTGGACCCCAACACCCAGCCTCGCGTCGCTCGCCCATGGAAGGGCACCGAGACCAGCGAACCGAGACCGGCACCGATCTCGGAGGGAAGCTCGTAGGTGAACGAGCGATCGAGGCTCAGCAGCGGCCGGGCGATGCAGATCGCGACCGGGCCGGCGAGCGGCTCGAGCGACTCAGGCGACCGCGGCGCGGAGGTCGTCGACGCGGTCGGTCCCCTCCCACGGGAACTCTTTGCGGCCGAAGTGGCCGTAGGCGGCCGTCTCTCGATAGATGGGCCGGGCGAGATCGAGATCGCGGATGATCGCCGCCGGGCGGAAATCGAAGATGTCCCACAAGGCCGCGCGTAACTTCTCCGGATCCGCCTGCTCGGTGCCGAACGTGTCGAGCAGCAGGCTGACGGGGTGGGCCGTTCCGATCGCGTAGGCGAGTTGCAGCTGCGCACGATCGGCGAGGCCGGCAGCCACGATGTTCTTCGCGACGAATCGGGCCATATAGGCAGCCGATCGGTCGACCTTCGTGGGGTCCTTTCCGCTGAACGCGCCGCCGCCGTGAGGCGCGTAGCCCCCATACGTGTCGACGATGATCTTGCGCCCGGTGAGGCCCGTGTCGGCCTTCGGCCCGCCGATCTCGAAGCGACCGGTGGGATTGACCAGCACGCGGACGCCGGATGCGTCGAGTTCGGGGAATTCACGGAGCACCGGGTCGATCACCTCGGCTTCGAGGTCGGGCAAGAGCAGGGTCTCGACGTCGACTTCCTCACGATGCTGCGCTGAGATCAACACCGTGTCGACGCGGGTCGGCAGCCCCGCACGGTATTCGATCGAGACCTGGCTCTTGCCGTCGGGTCGGAGGTATGGCACGACGCCCGCCTTCCGAACGTCGGAGAGTCGCCTGGACAGACGGTGCGCCATCGCGATCGGCAGTGGCATCAGCTCATCGGTCTCACGACAGGCGTAGCCGAACATCATGCCTTGGTCGCCGGCGCCGAGATGGTCGAGCGGATCACCCGAATGCTCGGCTCGATGCTCCAGCGCGTCGTCGACGCCCCTGGCGATGTCGGGAGACTGCTCCTGGATCGCGGTCATCACGCCACACGTCTCTCCGTCGAGTCCGAACTTCGCGTCGGTGTAGCCCACCTCGGTGATCGTCTCGCGCACGATCGACGGCACGTCGACCCAGCCCGAGGTGGTGATCTCACCGCTCACGAAGGCCAGTCCCGTGGTGACGAGGGTCTCGCAGGCGACCCGACTGTTCGGATCTTCGGCCAGCAATGCGTCGAGGATC
>JAOUEA010000214.1 GCA_029858935.1 Actinomycetota bacterium | reverse complement strand
ACGACGGGTTCGAGGCTCACGACGTCGACCCGCATCCCAGCACGAGCGAGGTGCCGAGCAGCGACCAGGCCGTCGCCCCCGTTGTTGCCCTTCCCGCAGAGCACCACTGCGCGGCGACCGTACACGCCTGCTGCCACTTCGATCGCGGCCCGGGCAACGGCTCGACCGGCGCGCTCCATCAGGTCCACGGCAGGCACGCCCCGTGCCTGGCTGGCACGATCGAGATCCATCGCCTCATCAGGCGTGAGCACGGGTTTCATCGCCGCTCCGCCTGTCTCACACGGCCTCCGTCATGGGCACACGGCCACGGCGAACGCGACCGCGCTCGACTTCTCGTGGGTGAATGTGATGAGCACCTGCGTGACACCCAGCGAATCGGCCCGCGCCTTCGCGTGGCCGGACAACACGATCGATGGCGCTCCCGACGGAGCGCGGCCGACGCTGATGTCCTGCCACCGCTTCCCTCTGTACCCGCCGAGAGCCTTGATCGTGGCCTCGCGGGCAGCGAAGCGGCCGGCGTAGGACTCGGCCGGCCGCGCCTTGGAATCGCAGTAGGCGATCTCGGCGGGGGTGAAGACCCGTTCACGCATCGTGCTGTGGCGCCCGAGAGCCCGTTCCATGCGGGCGATCTCGCAGATGTCGACGCCGAGCCCGAGGATCTCCATCGAGCAAGAGCTTAGAGGTCGCCCCGCATCACTTCATACGGATCAGCGCGATCGCCGCGGCGACGGCCAACCCGACCATGAACACGACCCCGAGCGTGAACGCGACACCTGCGGCCACGAACGTCATGCGCGCACGCTACTCGACCGTCACGCTCTTCGCGAGGTTGCGGGGCTGATCGACGTCGCACCCGCGCATGGTCGCCACGTGATAGGCGAGCAGCTGCATGGGCACGGTCACGACCACAGGGGACATCAGCTCGGGCGTGGCCGGGACATGCAGCACATGGTCGGCAAGCGCGCCGACCTCGGTGTCGCCCTCGGTCGCGACCGCGATCACCCTGGCCCCTCGCGCGCGCACCTCCTGGATGTTCGACAACATCTTCGGGTACACGTGGCAGCGCGTCGCCACCGCGACGACCGGCACGCCGTCCTCGATCAGCGCGATCGGCCCGTGCTTGAGCTCCCCGGCGGGGTGCCCTTCCGCGTGCACGTAGCTGAGCTCCTTGAGCTTGAGCGCCCCCTCGAGTGCCGCCGGATACCCGGTATGGCGTCCGATGAACAACACGTCGCGCGCGTCGCGATACCGCTCGGCGAGCGCACGGACCTGATCGTCGAGGGCGATCGCGCGCTCCACCTTGGCCGGGAGTTGATCGAGTTCGGTCAGCACCTCGGCGATCTCCTCAGGGAACTTCGTTCCACGGACCTGCGCGAGATACAGGGCGACGAGGTACTGGGAGACCATCTGCGTCGCGAACGTCTTCGTCGCGGCGACCCCGATCTCGGGACCGGCGTGCGTGTAGAGCACGCCGTCGGCCTCGCGGGCCAGCGAGGAACCGACCGTGTTCGTGACGGCGATCACCTGGGATCCCTGGCGCCGAGCGTGCCGGGCCGCTTCCAGCGTGTCGATCGTCTCGCCCGACTGCGACACGGCCAGCGTGAGGGTGTCGGGTCCGAGCACGGGATCGCGGTATCGGAACTCGCTGGCGATCTCTGCTTCGACCGGCAGGCGGGTCCAGTGCTCGATCGCGTACTTGGCCACGAGTCCTGAATGGAAGGCCGTACCGCACGCGACCACGAACACCTTGGTGACCTCGCGCAAGGCGTCGTCGCTCCCCCGGAGCTCGTCGAGCACGAGGCGCTCCCCCACCATGCGGCCGACGAGGGTGTCGCGGATCGCTGCGGGCTGCTCGTCGATCTCCTTGCGCATGAACGTCTCGTACCCGCCCTTCTGCGCGCGGGCCACGTCCCAGTCGACCGTGATCGGTGCCGGGTCGAGCGGCATGCCGTCGAGGTCTGTGAACGTCGCACCGGCCGCGCGAACCTCCACGAGCATGCCCTCGTCGAGCGGAACCACGGTCGTCGTACGGTGCAGCACCGCGGGGATGTCGGATGCGAGCAGCGTCTCGCCGTCGCCGAGCCCCACGATCAGCGGCGACGACACCTTGACGCCGACGAGCGCGTCGGGCTCGTCCAGGGAGCAGACGACGAGCGAGAAGGCACCTTCGAGCTCACGCACCGCGGCACGAACGGCATCGGCGAGCGGACCTCCGTCACGCAACTTCTCCTCGACGAGATGGGCAACGCACTCCGTGTCGGTCTCCGACACCAGTGAGTGACCTTCCTTCTCGAGCCGCACTCGCAGCGACTGGTGGTTCTCGATGATGCCGTTGTGGATCACCGCGACGTGGCCCCCGCAGTCGAGATGCGGGTGGGCGTTGCGGTCGGTCGGTGCTCCGTGCGTCGCCCAACGCGTGTGGCCCATGCCGACCGAGCCCGTGGGGTTGCCCTCTTCGTCGAGCGCGGCTTCGAGCTCGCCGAGCTTGCCGGCACGTTTGACGACGCCGAGACCGCCGTCGAGGACGGCGACCCCCGCCGAGTCGTACCCACGGTATTCGAGCCGCCGGAGACCTTCGAGGACGATCGGAAGGGCTTCGTCAGGCCCCACATAGCCCACGATGCCGCACATCAGGGCCCAACCCTAGCAGGGGCCCCCGCGGCGGCCTGGGAGCGACCGCGGGGTCGTTCGGCTCAGCTCGCGGCCGATCGCACGACCGCAGCGATGCGCTCGGCGTGGTCGCTCGCGAGCGCTTCGGTCTCGGCTTCGACCATGACCCGCACGAGCGGCTCGGTTCCCGATGCACGCACGAGCACGCGCCCGTCGAGTCCGAGCGCAGCCACGGCCACGGCGACGGCGGCACCGACGGCGTCGGCCTCGACGATCGAGCGCTCGGGCACGCTCACGTTGATCATGCGCTGAGGGTACCGATGCATGATCGATGCAAGGTCGCGGACGGAACGGCCCGTCGACGCGGCCAGCGAGAGGAACCGCGCGGCCGTGAGCAGCCCGTCTCCCGTGGCTGCATGCGTTCGGAAGATCACGTGCCCCGATTGCTCACCACCGAGTACGGCGCCGGTGCGCACCATGTCCTCGAGCACGTACCGATCGCCGACCTTCGACGCGACCACATCGATACCGGCCTGTCGCATCGCGTGGTGGAAGCCGAGGTTGGCCATCACGGTGGTCACCACGGTGTTGCCGGCCAACTCGCCTCGCTCACGCAACGCGAGGGCACACGCCGCCAGCACCTGATCGCCGTCGACGATCGCGCCGTGGGCGTCGGAGAACAACGCGCGGTCGGCGTCACCGTCGTGGGATACCCCCACGTCCGCTCCGAGACGCACGACCTCTGCAGCCGCGACTTCCGGGTAGAGCGCGCCGCATTGGTCGTTGATGTTCTTCCCATCGGGGTCGTCATGGATCGGGTGCACCTGCGCACCCAGCCGACGCAGGAGCGCGGGTGCGAGGTCGGACGCAGCACCGTTCGCGCAATCGATGACGACGTGCATGCCGTCGAGCCGCGACTGAGCAGCCTCCACCAGGTGCCCGAGGTACCGTTCGCGGCCGTCGCCGATCGGGCGTGTGCTCCCGACGCGGCCGTGCGACGGCCCTCGCTCGCCGAGCGCGGCCTCGATCTCGTCTTCGACTGCGTCGGCGAGTTTCGAGCCCGCCGCATCGAAGAACTTGATGCCGTTGTACTCGGGAGGATTGTGCGAGGCGGAGATGACCACGCCGCTCGTGGCTTTGAGATCGGTCGTGAGGAACGCGATCGCCG
>JAOUEA010000213.1 GCA_029858935.1 Actinomycetota bacterium | reverse complement strand
GCGAGTCGTGAACGGGCGGCTTCGTCGATGCGTCCGAAGTACAGACCGATCAGCGCGTCGCACCGCTCGTCGTCGAGGTCGAGATGCGTGGCGATGCTGCCGAGGTCTTCGTACGGGTCGCCCGCTCCTGCCCATCGGTAGTCGACGACCCAGACCTGCTCGCCATCGACGAACAGGTTCGCTCGTGTGAGATCGCCGTGGCACGCGACCATCGGGAGATCGATGTCGCCGATGTCCTCGATGCATCGCATGGCCTCGGTGGCAGGCTGTTCTGTCGCCGGCATCGCGACCCCACGGTCGATGGCCGAATGCCGCAGCTCGCGGGCCTCGCTGAACACCGACCGTCTCGTCGTCGGAGGTGGACACGCGTGCAGCGCTCTGATCGAGCCGACGATCGACGTCAGCAGGTCGTCGTCCATGAGGTCGGAGGCCGAGATCCGGCGTCCGGGAGCGAATCTGGTCACGAGGCAGCCGAGCTCCGGCAGCACAGCAACGAGCTCGGGCGCAACGCCCGCGCTCGCGGCCGCGCGCGCCACCTCGAGCTCGCCAGTCTCGTCGAGCCCAGCACGGGCACTTGTGGGCGACATGAGCCGGAGCACGAAGAGCTCGTCGTCGACCTCGATCAGGAAGTGCCGCTCGTCGTGGTCCACCGATACCGGCGTCACGCCGATGTCGCGGCCGTGCCACGCGGTGACGGCGTGGATCGCGGCCTCGAGCCGGGGATCGCTCGCGAGTTCCATCTCGTCGAACGTACGAGCCCGCCTCCGCTTCGGTCAACACGCGATACCGGAGGAGGTGTAGCCCAGCGTCGCTGGTACCTGCTAGCGTTGTGTGTCGAGGGCACCGATCGCGGTTACATAGCTTCGAGCAGTTCCCTCATCCGGCTGTCACGGCCGGCGCCGACGGGCCAGCAAGTTGCACGATGCCCGATCCGGCGGAAGGAAGGAGGGGATCGCACGTGGCAACAGGAACCGTGAAGTGGTTCAGCTCCGAGAAGGGCTTCGGCTTCATCACGCCTGACGACGGCAGCGCCGATGTGTTCGTGCACTTCAGCGCGATCTCTGGCGAGGGGTACCGCAACCTCGATGAGAACCAGAAGGTCGAGTACGACGTCACGCAGGGCCAGAAGGGCCCTCAGGCGGCGAACGTCCGAGGCGTCTGAGTCTTTTCTCGCGACGCACACACGCAACGAGGCCGGCGCGCAAGCGCCGGCCTCGTTCGCGTTCTGCAGTCTCCCCGCGATGCGGTTGCCGACTTCGTGACATGGCACCCGAGCTTGCGGCCGGCCCGGCGTGTGTCACGAACCGCCACGCCAGGTCTTCGGCGCCCGATCCCTTCCGCGGGACGTTGGTGGCCTACCTGATCGTGGGTCGATGTGGTGCTGGCAGCGTGACATCTCAGCGACCGAGCAGCGTGACTTGCTGTCCCGCAACCAACGCGTCGGTCTCCTGGCCTCGCGGAAGTTGACAGCTCACGAGGCATCTCTACACTGTCATGACCATGTCGAGCGAGGACACGACCACCACGAGCACGACCCTCGTACTTATCGATTAGGCGCGGCCAGGCCCAGGAGGCCTGCTGACCGCGCCGGACGCCCCCGCAGCCGCGGGGGTTTTTTCTACCCACGTTCCAGCGGAGCCGATCGAGAAGCCCGGGCGGATCCCCGGAGACAAGGAGACACCTCATGCGGTACGAGTTCGAGCGAGACGGCACCGTGGTCGCGAGCGTGCTGTGGGAGGGCCCCGGTCAGGTGAGTGTCGAGATGGCGGAGCCCTCGACGAGGGCGGTCGTCGACCGATACCTGTCCTCCGACGTCGTCTACCTGGGGTCAGGATTCGACTTCGGCGACGAGCAGGAGCAGGACGTCTTGCAGATGCGCCGCCGCGATTGGACACCCTGGGAGTTCGAGCGCGCCTGCCGAAACCTGGCGCATCGTCTGCAGGCCCACGTGCGCCGGGTCGAGACGGGCCCGGTCGAAGAGGCGAGAGAGGCAGCGACGCGATGACCGGCGCGAAGATGTCCGGCGCCGACGCGCTGCTCAAAGCGCTCGATCAGGAAGGCGTCGACACGGTCTTCGGCATCCCCGGCGGAGCGAGCATGCCGATCTACGACCCGCTGGTCGACCGATCGCCGATCCGTCACATCCTGTGCCGGCACGAGCAGGGCGCCGGCCACGCGGCGGAGGGATATGCCTGGGCGACCGGCAAGGTCGGGGTCTGCATGGCGACGAGCGGGCCGGGTGCCACCAACCTCGTGACCCCGCTCGCCGATGCGAAGATGGACTCGGTCCCGATCGTGGCGATCACCGGCCAGGTGCCGACGCCCGTGGTGGGCAACGACGCCTTCCAGGAAGCCGACATCACCGGCATCACGATGCCCGTGACGAAGCACAACTTCCTGGTGAAGGACCCGGCCGAGATCGTCGCGACCGTGCGTGAGGCGTTCCATATCGCGTCGACCGGCCGACCCGGCCCTGTCTTGATCGACCTGCCCAAGGATGTGCTGCTGGCCGAGACCACGTACCGCTGGCCCGACCACGTTTCTCTCCCCGGCTACAAGCCGACGACCAAGGGCCACCAACGCCAGGTGGTCGAGGCCGTGAAGATGATCATGCGCGCCAAGCGCCCGGTGCTGTACGTGGGGGGCGGGGTGATCAAGGCCGACGCCCACAGGGAGCTCTTCGACCTTGCGACATCCGGCCGATTGCCGGTCGTGACCACCTTGATGGCCCGCGGGGCGTTCCCCGACTCCAACGAGCTCTGTCTCGGCATGCCCGGGATGCACGGGAATTACACGGCCGTGACCGCGATGCAGAAGGCGGACCTGTTGGTTGCCCTCGGATCGCGTTTCGACGACCGCGTGACGGGCAAGCTCGCCGGCTTCGCCCCGCATGCCAAGGTCATCCACGTCGACATCGACCCGGCCGAGATCGGCAAGAACCGAGTGGCCGACGTGCCGATCGTCGGCGACTGCAGGGACGTGATCGGCAAGCTCGCGGCCGAGCTGGCGAAGCGCCAGGAGGAAGCCGGCGGTCCGCCGGACCGCGATGCATGGCTCGGTCAACTGCGCGAGTGGCAGCAGACCTACCCGTATCGCTACGACGAGACCGATGGCAAGCTCAAGCCGCAACACTGCGTGGAGCGGCTGCGTGCGCTCGCCGATGACGACACGATCTGTGTCTCCGGCGTCGGCCAGCACCAGATGTACGCGTCGCAGTTCTGGCGGTTCGAGCACCCCCGCCGCTGGATCAACTCCGGAGGGCTCGGCACCATGGGCTTCGCCGTGCCGGCCGCGATGGGCGCCAAGGTCGGCCAGCCCGACAAGCGGGTGGTCGCGATCGACGGCGACGGCTGCTTCCAGATGACGGCCCAGGAGCTCGCGACCAGCGCGACCGAGCAGATCCCGTTCGTCACGGCGATCCTCAACAACGGCTACCTGGGCATGGTGCGCCAATGGCAGGAGCTGTTCTTCGACGAGCGCTACTCGGGCGTGTGGCTCGACCCGAACGTGCCCGACTACGTGAAGCTCGCCGAGGCCTACGGCGCCGTCGGCCTTCGCGTCGAGTCGCCCGACGAGGTCGACACGGCGATCGAGAAGGCCTACTCGGTCACGGACCGCTCGGTGGTGATCGATTTCCGAGTCGACCCTGGGGAGATGGTGTTCCCGATGGTGCCCTCGGGTGCCTCGAACGACGACATCATCGTGGGGCCCGAGAGCATCGAGCCCACGACCGACCCCGGGGAGGCACCGATCGCATGAGCAACGGCGCAACGCTGCACACGATCTCGGTGCTCGTCGAAGACCGTCC
>JAOUEA010000212.1 GCA_029858935.1 Actinomycetota bacterium | reverse complement strand
CGCGGAGTGGACCGGCGAGCACACCTTCCGATTCAGTATCGATGTGTGAGCTGAGGGTCCGATGTCAGCGACCGCTTGCCACGATCGCTGGGGGGGTGGCACGGTCGAGAACGGCAAGCGCGAAGGGCGCGACACCGACACCGTGGAAACGGAGGACGACCGGTGACGGGGTTCGAGATGGTTGAGATGGAGGGCGAGGAACCGCAGTCAGAGCGGCCATCGGAGGTGGCTGCGGTGCAGCTCCGCCGCCTTCAGTGTTTCGCCGACGACCTGGCATCCGCGTCCACGGTCGACGAACTGATCGCGCTGTTGTTCGCCCGGACTCAGGAAACGCTCGGGACCAGCGCGGGCGCACTCATGATGGCGCGGAAGGACCTGTTGGACGTGGTGGCGTCCTACGGCTACCCGGAGGAAGCGTTGCGGGCGTTCCGCGAGGTTCCCATCGACGCACCACTGCCGGCGTGCGAGGCCGCCCGGACCCGTCGACCCGTCGTGATCGAGAACCACCACGACTACATCGAACGATTCCCCGAAGCGATCGGGCTCGCGGGCCCCGCGAAGGGGTCGGTCGTCGCATTCCCGCTGATCGGCCACGGCGAGCTGCTCGGTGTGCTCGGACTTCGATTCCCGGTGGAGCGGCGATTCGGTCCCGACGACATCGAGCTGATCGCCGGTGCATCGCAGCAGTTCGTGTTCGCTCATCGCCGCCTCGAGCTGTTGGAGCGGGAGCGGGGAGCTCGAGGCGAGGCCGAGCTATCGAACAAGCGGCTCTCGTTCCTGGCTTCGGCCAGCCGCGAGATCGCCTCCTCGCTCGACTACGAGCGGACGCTGGCCACCGTTTCCCGCATGGCCGTGCCCGAACTCGCGGACTGGTGCGCGGTCGACCTCGTCGACCCCGATGGAACGATCCGCCAGCTCGCCGTGTCGCACGTCGATCCGGCGAAGGTGTCGATGGCCATCGACCTTCGGAAGCGATACCCGCCGGACCCTGACGCGTCCTACGGCGTCCCGGCGGCGATCAGATCGGGACGTTCCGAGCTGATCGAGGAGATCCCGGCTGCCTTGCTCGAGGAGGTCGGTCGCGATCGACCGGAGCTGCGAGACCTGATCGAAGACCTGCAGTTGCACAGTTCCATGGTGGTGCCACTGATGTTGCGAGGGCGGGCGATCGGAGCGATCACGTTCGTGATGGCGGAGTCGGGCCGGCGATACACACCGCTCGATCTGGATCTGGCCGAGGAACTGGCCGTGCGAGCCGCGACGGCGATCGGCAACGCTCGCCTCTACGGAGAGCAGCGATCGATCGCGGATACGCTGCAACACAGCCTGCTCCCTCCTGCCCCGCCCGAGATCCCCGGCTACGAGCTGGCGGTTGCCTACCGGCCGGCCGGCGACGGAACACAGGTCGGCGGCGATTTCTACGACGTGTTCGAGATCGACGGGTCGTGGCTGCTCGTGGTCGGCGACGTGTGTGGGAAAGGCTCGGAAGCGGCGGCCATCATGGCGATGTCGCGGTACGCGATCAGGACCGCGTCGCTCCAGGACACGGCTCCTGCGACGTTGCTCTCGACCCTCAACGAAACGCTGGTGCGTCAGTACTCCGGCGAGCGATTCACCACCGCCGCGATGGCTCGGCTCGGCCGAGGTGACGATGGCAGTTTCTCCGTCTCCGTGGCGGGGCATCCGCTGCCCTACGCGCTGCGCAGCGATGGCTCCGTGCAAGCCGTCGGCCAGCCAGGCACGTTGCTCGGGATCTTCCCGGATCCCACCCTGCACGACGTCGAACTGACCCTGGACAGCGGCGACGCGCTGGTGTTGTACACCGACGGAGTGACCGACGCGCGCCGGGGATCCGAGCAATTCGGCAACGAACGCCTGAGAGCGGCCCTCGCCGCGGCGGCAGGGCGGTCACCCGACGCGATCGTCGCCGCCGTGCTCGATGCGGTCCTCGGCTTCACCCAGACTCCCGGTGACGACATCGCTCTGATGGTTCTGAGGGCTCCATGAGCGAGCCCGCCACCAGCATCGAGAACGTGGACGGCATGGTCGTGGTGCGGGCGAGCGGCGATCTCGATCTGGCGTCGGCCCCGGCACTCGAGCGTGCGCTGACCGAATCGCTGCAGGACGGCCAGGTCGAAACGCTGACGCTCGACCTCCGGGCACTCAGCTTCATGGATTCGACGGGCCTGCGTGTCGTGTTGGCGACCGATGCTCGGATGAGAGCTCAAGGCCGAGAGCTGTTCGTGATCAAGGGCCCTCCCAGCGTGCATCGGGTGTTCGAGCTCGCACTGCTCGAGGAGCGACTGCGCTTCGTCGAGCCTGCCGAGCGAGGAGGATCGGATGCCGACGCCTGAGTCCTTCACGATCGAGCTCGCGGCGACCCCCGATACCGTGGGCGTCGCCCGAGCGCAGATCGATCGACTGGCCGGCGCGCTCTCGGATCAGACGATGGAAGACGCCCGGCTCCTGGTGAGCGAACTCGTCACGAACAGCCTCCGCCACGCTTCGCTCTCCCCCGACCAGACCATCGGACTGTCGTTCACACTTCTCGACCGGTCGCTCAGGGTCGAGGTCCGTGACCCGGGCCCGGGGTTCAGCCCAGCCATCCGTGGAACGAGGTCCACCGACGATGCGGGGTGGGGGCTGTTCCTCGTTGCCCGACTTGCGAACCGTTGGGGTGTGCACCACGACGGTGGCAACAGCGTGTGGTTCGAGCTCGACGAAGCCACGATGGAAGCCTCGTCCGACGAACCCTGATCTCGCGTTTGGGGCCCCGCCCGACCGGGTATGCGCTCTCACAGACGCTTCCCATGAACGAGCACGCAGGGAGGGTTCGGCGGTGAGCGTGAGCAGACGTGATCGTGTCTTCAAGGGCAGCTTGGCGCCCGGAGAGATCAAGACGAACCGAGTTCATGAGTCCGGCAGGGTGTGCGCCGACACGCGCTGCGAGACGGTGTTGTCCGTGTACAACGCCACCGGATGGTGCTGGCAACATGAGCGCCCCCACCCGTACATCTTGCAGGCACCCCGTAGGAAGCGACGGGGCTCCCGCGCCGCCTGACCCGGCACAGGTTCGCATCCAGCCCGACGAAGGAGGATCAGTCATGGAGAGGATCGAGAGCACGATCGACGTCGAGGTGCCGGTCCGCACCGCCTACAACCAGTGGACCCAGTTCGAGGATTTCCCGCGCTTCATGGAGGGTGTGCAACGCGTCGATCAATCCGACGACCGGCGCCTGCACTGGGTCACCGAGATCGGCGGCGTCACCCGGGAGTGGGACGCCGAGATCGTGCGTCAGGAACCGGACCGCTCGATCGTCTGGCAGGGCTACGGCGAACAGCCGCAGGTCGGCACGGTCACCTTCGAGCCCGTCGACCATCGCACCACGCGGGTCGGACTCGCGATGGAGTGGGAGCCGCGGGGCGCACTGGAGAAGATCGGGGACTCGCTGGGCATCGTCGAACGCCGGGTTCGCGGCGACCTGGAGCGATTCAAGGACTTCATCGAGGAACGCGGGACGGCGACCGGCGCCTGGCGCGGAGAGATCGCCCCGACAGCCGAGATCTGAGATGGAGGTGCGGCACCCCCCGCCGCATGCGCCGAGCCGGGGGCGGGGGCACGATCCGATGCCCCCACCCCGGCCGCCGGCGCCTCCGGGTCCCCCGCCCCCGCCGGAGCCGACGCCCAGGCCCTCACCGGTTCCGGCTCCGCCGGCGATCGATGCGGTCGCCTCGACACCCTGCCGGGCGACGCCGGCCCGATACGATGCGAACGATGAACCCCGTACGGGAGGCGATGCTGTGGGCCTCAG
>JAOUEA010000211.1 GCA_029858935.1 Actinomycetota bacterium | reverse complement strand
CTTCAAGATGCGCTCGGCGATCGGCGCGGTCCCCTCGGCCACCTCGTCGACCGCGAGCGATCCGTACCGCATGCGCCACCCGACGACGGGGACCTCTTCCTTCATCGCGAGCGGCAGACCTTCGAGAGCCCGGATCGGGCCGCCGCGAGCGAACCGAGCGGCGCTCGCCTCGGCTGCGGCCCGGGCCTCGACGTGCCGGCGTTCGCACAGGGCGTTCACGACCGGTTCCACCTCGTCGGCGCGACGTTCGACGCTCTCGAGGAGCTCGAGCGGTGAGAGATCTCGAGCCCGCATCGCGGCCAGGGCGTCGGTGGCGGTCATCTGCCAGGGCTGGGTCATGGCGCGCAGGCTACCCGAGCGTCCGCAGGCACGCGAACGAAGAGGTGTCCGTTCGACAGTCGCCGTCTTCCAACGAGAGGATGGTCCTTATGAAACTTCGACGCAGGCGCAGCGCTCACGTGGAAGACCGTCGAGGCCAGGGGAGCGGCGGCGGCATGAGCTTCCCGGGCCTCGGGGGCGGGTTCGGTCGAAGCGGCGGTGGCGGAGGACTCGGCGGCGGCGGTCTCCCGATCGGAAAGGGCGGAGGGGTCGGCCTGATCGTCGTCCTGCTCGTGCTCGCGGTCTGCGTCGGGCCGCAGCTTCTCGGCGGCGAAGGCGATCTCGGCGGAGTGTTGGGGGGCGACCCGTTCTCGGGGTTCGGCCAGGCGCAGCCGGGCGATACCACCACACCGCTGGACCCAGACGACAAGCTCTTCGGCTTCGTCAACGCGGTCGTCGACGACGTCAACGCCACGTGGACCGACATCTTCGCCGGGTCGGGGCAGCGCTACGACGAGGCCACCACGGTGGTGTTCGAGCAGGCAACCGGAACGGCCTGCGGTCGCGGCTCCGCCGCGACCGGGCCCTTCTACTGTCCCGCCGATAGCAAGGTGTACCTCGACCTCGGATTCTTCCGTGAGCTCCGCACCCGATTCGGGGCTCCCGGCGACTTCGCGCAGGCGTACGTGATCGCGCACGAGTACGGGCACCACGTGCAGAACCTGCTCGGCATCAACGCCGAAGTGCAGCGACTCACCCAACAGGAACCCGACCGCGCCAACGACCTGTCGGTGCGCATGGAGCTTCAGGCCGACTGCCTCGCGGGGGTCTGGGGTCATTCGGCGCTGACCGATGAGGAACTCTCCCCCAACGATCTCGACGAAGCCCTCGCAGCCGCCGAATCGATCGGCGACGACCGCATCCAGGAGACGACGACGGGACGGGTCGACCCCGAACGCTGGACCCATGGCTCGTCGAGTCAGCGATCGAGATGGTTCCGCATCGGCTTTGACTCGGGCGATCCGGCGAGCTGCGATACGTTCCAAGCCGACCCGCTCTGACGTCGCGGAGTCGATGACTAGGAGATGAACTCGAGACGCTCGCGATGGACCTCGATCGCCGCCACGGTGTCAGGGTCGAGCGTGTGGTCGCGCTCGGGTTCCTCGACGTCCAGCCGCTCCCCGTAGAGCTCGCCCGACAGGTAGCGCTGGCCGGTGTCTGGCATCACGGTCACCACCCTTCGAAGCTCCGGGTGGTGCTCGATCACCTTGTGCACGGCCGCGACGTTGATGCCCGATGACGGGCCGCAGAGCATGCCTTCTTCACGCGCGAGCCTGCGGGCCGTGACCAGGGCCTCCTCGGTCGAGACCGTGACGATGCCGTCCATCATGGCGAGGTCGAGGTTCGGCGGCACGATGCCGTCGCCGATGCCCGGGACACCGTGGGTACCCCACGTGTGCTCGGTGATCAGTGCGCATTCCACCGGCTCGACGGCGAACGCCAACAGGCCGGGGTTGCGGGCTTTGAGTGCGCGCGCGACTCCGCTGATCCACCCTCCCGTGCCCTGGGCTCCGACCACCGCGTCGACACGGCCGCCGGACTGCTCCCAGATCTCATCACCGCTCGCCTGCTGGGCCTCAGGATTGTCGGGGTTCTCGAACTCGCCGGGGAAGAAGTAGCGCTCGGGATCGGCCGCAACGATCTCACGCATCTTGTCGAGGGCGAGGTCGATGTCGGTGCCGGCGCCGGGGGTGAGCACGAGATCGGCGCCGTACGCTCGGATCATGGTCTTCCGCTCGTTGCTCATCCCTTCGGGCATCACGATCACGCACCGGTAACCCTTGATCGCTGCCACCGCAGAGCACGCGATGCCCGCGTTGCCCGTCGAGCACTCGATGATCGTCATCCCCGTTCGCAGATCGCCCCGTTCTTCGGCCTTGCCGAGCATCTGCGCGTAGATGCGATCCTTCACCGATCCGGTCGGGCCGTACCACTCCACTTTGGCGAGCACGTCGACGCCGGGCGGAACCACACGCTGCAGGCGCACGAGCGGGGTCCGTCCGATCGCATCGAGCAACGTTGCGACCTCTGATCGATGCGCGTCCCACGTGATCGACATCGGTACGACCCCTTCCCTCTGCATGGCCTTGCGTCACACCGCTCGAGCACCCCGGTCGACGTAGCCGAGCCGCCGTGAGACGGCCAACGCCGCATCGGCGGTGAGCTTGCCGAGGCGAGGAAGGTCGACCGCTCGCATGCGGAAGGCTGGCCCGGAAACGCTCAACGCGGCGACGAGGTCGCCCCCCATGCCCTTCACGGGCGCAGCGACGGCGTTGAGGCCTTCCTCGAGCTCCTCCATCGTCTGTGAGAATCCGCGTACGCGGATCTCGGATAGTTGCGTGCGCAACTTCTTCACGTCGGTGATCGTGCGAGGGGTGAGCCGAGGAAGGGGGACGCGCAACAGGCGGTCGCGTTCCGCATCGGTGGCGTAGGCCAGGAGCACCTTGCCGTTCGACGTGCAGTGTAGCGGCGTGCGCTGCCCGACCCAGCTGACGCTGACGATCGAGCGCGTGCCGGTGACCTGGTCGACGTAGACGACCGACTCCCCGGACAGCACGCCCAGGTTCACGGTCTCTCGTGTGCGCTCGGCGAGATCGTCGAGGATCGGGCGCGCCGCCCGGACGAGATCGTTGCCACCGACGGCGGCCCCCGCGAGCGAGATCAGACCGAACCCCAGCCGGTACTTCTCCGAGATCGGATCGCGCTCCACGAAGTTGCGTTCGGCGAGCGTCGCGATCAGCCGTGAGGCGGTGGCTTTGTGCACCTCGAGCTTGCGTCCGAGTTCCGTGACGCCGAGCTCGCCATGTTCACTGATGAGTTCGAGGGCCCGCAGGGCGCGGCGCACCGACTGCAGATTCCCGCCGACTTCCTTCTGGTCTCGCATGTCGCAACGCCTCGGTCTCGTGCGCAACCGCGCGGGGGACGGTACGCCTGGCCGATCCCTCTGTCAACGGGGACGAAGTCGAACGGAGACGTGTTGCATCACGCGCACCGTGTCGGGAGACGACCTCCGTACGAACCCATATGTTGTGCGTCGATGGGCGAACGCTATTGGCGGGCGACTGACCCGAAGCCGAACTACGACGTCGTCATCGTCGGCGCGGGCGGCCACGGGCTGGCCACCGCGTACTACCTCGCTGCGAACCACGGCATCACCGACGTCTGTGTGGTCGAGAAGGGATGGCTGGGCGGCGGCAACATGGCCCGGAACACCACGATCATCCGTTCCAACTACCTGTGGGACGAGTCGGCGGCGATCTACGAGCACTCACTGAAGCTGTGGGAGACGCTCGAGGAGACGCTCTCGTTCGACATGCAGTTCTCCCAGCGTGGCGTGCTGAACCTCGCCCACGACCTCGGCGACGTGCGCTCGAGCGTGCGGCGCGTCGAGGCCAACCGCCTCAACGCCGTGGACGCCGAATGGCTCGACGCGGCCGCGGTCAAGGACTTCGCCCCGATCGTCAACATCTCCCTCGACGTTCGCTATCCGGTGCTCGGAGGCACGCTGCAG
>JAOUEA010000210.1 GCA_029858935.1 Actinomycetota bacterium | reverse complement strand
GACCCGCTGCGCGCGACGACGCGTGGCACGGGGGATCTCATGGCAGCGGCGATCGAGGCAGGGGTCCGGCGCCTCGTCGTGTGCATCGGCGGGAGCGCCACGAACGACGGCGGTGTGGGCATGGCCTCCGCGCTCGGAGCTCGGTTCCTCGACGCTGCCGGCAACCCTGTCATCGAGGGCGGCGCCGCGCTCGTCGATCTCGTGCGCATCGATCTGTCTGGGCTGCATCGAGGGCTCGCCGGCGTGTCGGTCACCGGCGCGTGCGATGTCGACAATCCGCTCACCGGCCCGTCGGGAGCCAGCGCCGTGTACGGGCCTCAGAAAGGGGCATCGGCCGACGACGTGGCGCTGCTCGATCACGCGCTGGCTCATCTCGCCGCCGTGGTCGAGCGGGACCTGGGCGCCTCGCTCCACGACGAGCCCGGTGCCGGAGCGGCCGGCGGCCTCGGGTTCGGTCTGATGGCGTTCTGTGGCGCGGGCCTGCACCCTGGGGTCGAGGTCGTGATGGACGCGATCGGACTCGACGAACGCATCGCCGCCGCCGATCTCGTGATCACCGGCGAAGGGTCCCTCGACGAGCAGTCGTTGCACGGAAAGGTCCCCGCCGGGGTGCTCGAGGTCTGCAGGCTGGCCGGGGTGCCGGCCGCGATCGTGTGTGGTCGAGCGGAGATCGACGTGCCGGGGGTGAGCGTCGTGTCGCTCGTGGACCGAGTGGGGGAGCGTGCGGCGTTCGACGATGCGCGGGGCTCGTTGATCTCGGCTGCTCAGGAGCTCGCACTGCGTGCGCCCGAGCTCGTGGGGGTGGCTCGGTGAGTGGGGCCACCGATCGCTTCACGGAGGCGGCCGGTGCCCTCGGGCTTCATCCTGAGCCCCGCCGTTTCCCTCAAGGAACGAAGACGGCCGACGACGCAGCGGGCGCGATCGGGTGCCACGTCGGCCAGATCGTGAAGTCGCTCGTCTTCATGGCCGACGGAGCGGCCGTCGTGGCGCTCACGTCGGGGGCCAACCGCGTCGACGTGCAGAAGCTCGCCTCGGCTGCCGGTGCGACGGAGGTTCGGCGCGCGGATCCCGAGGAAGCCCGGGCGGCCACGGGATTCGCGGTCGGCGGGACCCCGCCGTTCGGCCACGCCGGGCGCGTGCGAGCCTTCTGCGACGAAGATCTGCTGCGCCACGAGGAGGTTTGGGCCGCAGCCGGAACGCCGGACTCGGTGTTCCGGCTGAGCCCGTCGGACCTCGTGCGGGCGAGTGCAGCGGTCGTGATCGATCTCGCTGAGCGCCCGTGAGGTGATCCCGATCGTCAAGGTCGGGTTTCGGGCCTCCGACAGGTAAGATAAGAAGAACGCCCCGACGTCATCTCCGGAGGAACGATGATCACGCTTACCGAGAACGCTGCCGGCAAGGTCAAGGAACTCCTGGCCGAGGAAGGCCGAAGCGACATCGGGCTGCGGGTCGCCGTGCAACCCGGAGGGTGCTCGGGCCTGCGGTACGCGATGTACCTCGACGATCAGATCGGCGAGAAGGACCAGGCCGAGGAGCAGTTCGGCGTGCGGCTCGTGATCGACAAGATGAGCGTGCCCTACCTCTCGCAGGCCACGATCGATTTCGTCGACACGTTGGAGCAGACGGGCTTCACGATCGACAACCCGGCCGCGCAGGGCGGCTGCGCCTGCGGTAACTCCTTCCACTGACTGAGGCTCGGTCGCCGAGCGGCGTCGGCGATAACTTCGCCCGCATCGGTCCCACCTAGCCGGTTGCGACCGCGTCGAGCCCCGCACGCAACGAATGCGCGATCTCGACGATCTCTGCGTCTCCGATCACGAGGGGGGGCGAGACGGCGATCGCTCCGGCGACCAGGGGGCGCACCAGCATGCCTGCCTCTCGGCACGCCAAGCCGACCCGAGCAGGCAAGCCTGGGTCTTCGGCGACCAGATCCTGGCGAAGGTTCACCGCGGCCAGCAGACCGAGGCCACCTCGCACTTCCTCGACGAGGTCGTGGTCCGCCAGAGGCTGCAGGGCCTCGAGCAGCGGCGTCTCGAGTTTCAACGCGCGCTCGCACAAGCCCTCGCGTTCCATGATGTCGATGTTCGCGAGCGCCGCCGCCGAGACCGCCGCGTGGCCGCTGTAGGTGTAGCCGTGGCGCCACAGGCCGGCACCGCCGGACCAGAAGGGCTCGGCGATCCATGGAGCAGCGATGACACCACCCATAGGCAGGTAGCCGCTCGTGATGCCCTTCGCACAGGTCGTGATGTCGGGGTCGAGGCCGAATCGGCTCGAGGCGAACCAGTCGCCAGCGCGACCGAACCCCGTGATCACCTCGTCGGCGATGAACAGCACGCCGGTGTCGCGGCAGACCTCGCGTGCAGCCTCGAGGTAGCCGGGCGGAGGAGGGAAGACGCCGCCGGCACCGATCACCGGCTCGCAGAAGAACGCCGCCACGCGCTCGGGCCCGTCGCCCTCGATCGCTGAACGCAGCGCATCGGCGTCGTTCCATGGCACCTCGGTGACATCTTCGATCAGCTGACCGTGGCCGGCGGCGTTGGCCGGGATGCCGGCGAGCGAGGTGCCCGCGGTGTGCATGCCGTGGTAGGCCTTCTCTCGCCGGATCAGCACCGTGCGTTCTGGCTCGTCGCGCAACTGCCAGTACCGACGCGCCATCTTCGTGGCCGTGTCGATCGAATCGGAGCCGCCGCTCGTGAGGAACACCTTGGAGCCTGGCACCGGCGCGAGCGACGCGACGCGTTCGCACAGTTCCTCTGCCGGCCGATTCGTGAGATCGCCGAAGGCGGAGTAGGCGGGCAGCGCCTTCATCTGGGCCGCGACCGCATCGGCGATCTCGCTTCGGCCCCACCCGACGTTGCAGTACCACAGGGACGCGGTGGCATCGAGGTATCGCCGGCCGGAGTCGTCGAACACGTACGCGCCGTCGCCCCGCACCAGGGTGGTGACCCCGTGCGCCTCGATCGCGCCCATGTCGGCGAAGGGGTGCCAGAAGCTCGTCATCGTGCGACGCTACCAGCGGGATGTGAGCGACCCTGCTGGACGGCCCGGCGCGAACCGAAGGTGCTCACACGCCGATACGGATGCCGACAGCCGCTCAGTCCGGATCGTAGGCGAGGTTCTCGCGAAGCCATCGTTCCGTTTCTGTGAGGCTCTGACCCTTGCGACGCGCGTAGTCCTCGACCTGATCCTTGCCGAGGCGTCCCACGTTGAAGTAGCGCGCCTGCGGATGTGCGAAGAACAAACCCGCCACCGTGGCGCCCGGCGTCATCGCACACGAGGTCGTGAGGTCCATGCCGTGATCGCGCGCACCGAGCAGATCGAAGAGCGTGCGTTTCTCGGTGTGGTCGGGGCAGGCCGGGTACCCGAACGCGGGGCGGATGCCCCGGTAGTGCTCGTCGAGCAGATCGTTGGATGTGAGGGATTCTCCGGGGGCATACCACGCTCGCCGCACCTCGCGGTGGAGCCACTCCGCGAACGCTTCGGCGAGGCGATCGGCGAGCGCCTTGACCATGATGGCTCGGTAGTCGTCGAGGTCGGCCTCGAACGTCTTCGCGAGCTCGTCGGCGCCGAGGCCGGCGGTCACGGCGAACCCACCGATATGGTCGGTGAGCCCGCTGTCGTGCGGCGCCACGAAGTCGGCGAGGGACCGGTTCGGACGGTCGTCGGCTTCCCCGTGGTCGACCTGCTGGCGAAGCATCGGCAGGACGACACCGTTGTCGAGCACGATATCGTCGGCCTCGGACTGCGCCGGCCAGAATCCGTAGACACCGCTGGCTTGGATCGAACCGTCGGCGACGATCTGATCGAGCAGTTCGTTCCCGTGCTCGAAGAGTTCCCTCGCTGCAGAACCTTGTTTCGGGTGCTCGAGGATCTGCGGGTAGCGGCCCTTCAGCTCC
>JAOUEA010000209.1 GCA_029858935.1 Actinomycetota bacterium | reverse complement strand
GGCCGAGCCACGCTGCACGTGCTCGCGCAAGATGTCACCGGTCGAGATCTGCGGGATGCCGTAGCGATCCACCAGCACCTGGGCTTGGGTTCCCTTGCCAGCCCCCGGGGGTCCGAGCAGCACCAGCCGCATCGGCGCCTACTTCAGGAAACCCTCGTAGTGCCGCATCAACAGCTGCGACTCGATCTGTTTCATCGTCTCGAGCGCCACCCCGACGGCGATCAGCACTGACGTGCCACCGAACGGGAACTGCTGGAAGTCCCAGATGCGGAAGACGATGGTCGGGACGAGTGCGATCGCTGCCAGGAACAAGGCGCCGGGCAGCGTGATGCGCACGAGGATGTCGTTGAGGTAGGTGGCGGTGGGCCCGCCCGGCCGGATGCCAGGGATGAATCCACCCTGCTTGCGCAGGTTGTCGGCCTGCTTCACCGGGTCGAACTGGATCGCCGTGTAGAAGTAGGCGAAGAACACGATCATCGAGGCGAGCACGATCATGTACACGTAGGTCGGGTTGCCGGCGTTGAGATATCGGTCGACGAAGTTCTGGAAGCCCTGCCAGGGCACGATGCTCCCGAGCAACACCGGCATGTACATCACCGATGTCGCGAAGATGATCGGGATCACGCCGGCCTGGTTCACCTTGAGCGGCAGGTAGGTGCTACCCCCGGTCGTCATCTTCCGCCCGACGATGCGTTTGGCGTACTGGATGGGGATGCGTCGCTGTCCCTGATCCATGAAGACCACCGACACGATGATGCCCAGACCGATCAGCATGATCACGCTGAACTTGAAGACACCTCCCTGCCGCAGGATCGAGCTGCCCTCGCCCGGCAGCGACGCGATGACGCTCGTGAAGATCAGGATCGACATGCCGTTGCCCACGCCGCGCTGGGTGATGAGCTCGCCGAGCCACATGATCGTGGCGGTGCCGGCGGTGAGCGTGAGCACGATCAGCGCCACGTTGGGCGGCGTGAAGGTTTCGGCGGGGAACGGGTCGGGAAGCCCCGTGCCGCCGGAATGGAACAGGAACACGATGCCGGTCGACTGCAGGACGGCCAGCACGACGGTGACGTAGCGCGTGTACTGGTTGATCTTCTTGACGCCGATCTCGCCCTGCTCCTGCAGGGCCTGCAGCTTCGGGATCACGACCGTGAGCAGCTGCATGATGATCGAGCTCGTGATGTACGGCATGATGCCGAGCCCGAACACCGCCATCTGTCCGAGCGCGCCGCCCGAGAACAGGTTGATGAGCTGCAGGAACCCGCCCTCGCCGGCATCGATCGAGTCGCGGATCGCTCCGAAGTCGACCACCGGCACCGGCACGTACGAGCCGAACCGATACACGGCGATCATGGCCAGCGTGAACAGGATCTTGTTTCGAAGATCCGGAAGCCGGAACGCGTTGAGGAAAGCCTTCAGCACGGGCGTCTATCGTACCCCGGCATCTAGCCCTCGATGACCTCGGCCGTGCCGCCGGCCTGTTCGATCTTGGCCTTGGCCGCGCCCGAGAAGGCATGGGCTTTCACCGTGAGCGCATGGTCGAGCTCTCCTCGAGCGAGGATCTTCACCGGCAAGTCCTTGTGGGCCAAACCATGTGCGTACAGGGCCTGAGGTGTGACCTCATCGCCGGCCCCGTAGTACTTCGCGAGGACCTCGACGTTGACCACGGCGTATTCGACGCGATTGACGTTGGTGAATCCCTTGAGTTTCGGCACACGGCGCTGCAAGGGCATCTGGCCACCCTCGAACCACGCGGGCACGTTCTTGCGGGCGCCGGTGCCCTTGGTGCCGCGGCCGGCGGTCTTTCCGCGCACGCCGGCGCGGCCGCGACCGACGCGGCTCCGTTCCTTCTTCGCGCCCTCGGCGGGCTTCAGATGATGCAGCTTCATGGCGGTTCCTCTCCTGCGACCTGCGCCTCAGCCGCCCTCGACCTCTTCGACGTGCACCAGGTGCCGCACCTTCTCGATCATCCCGCGGATCTCGGGGCGGTCTTCCTTGATCACCTCGTCGTTGATGCGATGCAGACCCAGACGTCGCACAGTGTCCTTCTGGTCACGAGGACGATCGATCACGCTGCGGACCTGCGTCACCTTGAGCTGACTCATCGACGACCCCCGCGCGGACCCTGACCGCGGCGCTGGTCGCGGCCCTGCGGCTGGTCGGAGTAGACCTCCTCGAGCGCTGCAGTGCGGGCGGCTTGCACGCGCACCTCGGCGGCGGCCACGGCTTCGAGCATCGGCTTCGGCGCCACCTCGTGCACGTCGCGGCCACGGAGCTGCGCAACCTGCTGCGGGCGGCGAAGCGACCGCAGCCCGGCGACCGCCGCCTTGACGATGTTGAGCTGGTTCGAGCTGCCGAGGGATTTCGACAGGATGTCCTTGATGCCGGCGGCCTCGACGAGCGCGCGTACCGGACCGCCGGCGATCACGCCGGTTCCGGGGGCGGCGGGCTTGAGCAACACCATGCCGGCGCCGGCCTCGCCGATCACCTCGTGCGGGATCGTCGTGCCCATCATCGGCACCTCGAACATGCTCTTGCGAGCTTCCTCGACGCCCTTGGCGATCGCCGCGGGCACCTCCTTGGCCTTGCCGTAGCCCAGCCCGACACGACCGGCCCCGTCGCCGACGACGACGAGCGCGGCGAAGGAGAACCGCCGGCCACCCTTGACGACCTTGGCGACGCGGTTGATCGAGATCACCCGTTCCTCGAACGGGCTGCGGTCCTGTTGGTTGTCGAATCGCCTGCTCATGTCAGATCTGGAGTCCTCCCTCGCGCGCACCGTCGGCGAACGCGGCGACCCTGCCGTGGTACTGCCTGCCACCGCGATCGAAGACGACGCGCTCGATGCCGGCCTCTTTCGCGCGACTCGCGAGCAGCTCGCCCGCGGCCTTGGCTCGGGCTGTCTTGTTGGCGCCCGAGACCTCGCGATCGCTCGCCTGCGCGAGCGTGTGGGCCGAAACATCGTCGATCAGCTGCGCGTAGATGAACTTGCTCGACCGGTACACGGCCAGGCGCGGCCGAGCCGCATCGCCCGCGATCTTCTTGCGGACCCGGGCGTGGCGGCGTTCGCGCGCGGCTCGCTTTTCGTTCCTCGCCATCACGCAGCACCTGTCTTCGCGGCCTTGCCGGCCTTCTTCCGGACGTACTCGCCCTCGTACCGGATGCCCTTGCCCTTGTACGGCTCGGGCTTGCGAACCTTGCGGATCTTCGCCGCGATCTCCCCGACCGCCTGCTTGTCGTTGCCTCGCACCACGATCTGGGTCGGGGTCGGCACCTCGAACTCGATGCCCTCGGGCACCGGAACCGTCACCGCGTGCGAATAGCCGGCCTGGATCTCGATGTCCTTGCCCTTCAGCGCGGCTCGGTACCCGACACCGATGATCTCGAGTCGCTTCTCGTAGCCCGCCGTCACGCCGACCACCATGTTGGCCAGGAGCGACCGCGTGAGGCCGTGCAGTCCGCGGTTGAAGCTCTGGTCATCGGGCCGTTCGACGCGCGCGACACCGTCTTCGACCACGATCGACATGTTGGCGTGCATCGTTTGTGCGAGCTCACCTCGAGGACCCTTCACCGTGACGACGTTACCTTCGCCCACGGTGACATCGACCCCGCTGGGGATCTCGATTGGCTGCTTCCCGATCCGACTCATCGTGTCCGCTTCCTTTGATGTGTCTCGATGACCTTGTCTCGGCTACCAGACGTAGGCGAGGACTTCGCCGCCGATGCCCTTGCGTGATGCGTCCTTGTCGGTCATGACGCCTTGGGACGTGGAGATGATCGCGATGCCCAGTCCGCCCAGCACGCGCGGCAGATCGTTGCGGCCCGCGTAGACGCGGCGCCCGGGGGTCGAGACCCGCTTGATGCCGGTGATCGTGCGCTGGCGCTTCTTGTCGTAGCGCAACCGCACCCGGAACGCCTGC
>JAOUEA010000208.1 GCA_029858935.1 Actinomycetota bacterium | reverse complement strand
CCGCCTTCATATCCATCACGCCGTGGCCGTAGACGGCTCCGTCGATCAGCGCTCCGGAGAAGGGCTCGGTGACGCTCCAGCCGTGGGAGACCGGCTTCGTGTCCATGTGGCCTGTCATGACGACCGAGGGACCATCGCCGAACCTGAGGTGGCCGACCGCGTTGGGCCGGTCCGCAACCACGGGCTGCAGCTCCACGCCCTCGAAGCCCGATTCCGACATCACCGAGGCCAGGAACGACGCCAGATCTCCCTCCTCGCCGAGGATCGACGGGATACGGCACACTTCTTGCACGAGGTCGACCGCGCGGTCGAGATCGACGGCGTCGAGAACCTGGGCGACCCGGGCAGCCACATCCGGGGCCACCGTCTCATCAACGTTCGCCATCAGTGGGCTCTCGCCGTTCCCGAGACGGGCACCCCGATGGTCTCAGGATTGGTATCTGATATCTCGCGCACCAGCGGAAGGTAGCGCGTCACGGAAGGAGGGTCAAACTCGACTGGTTTGACAAGCATTCGCATCTCGTATCTCATATGCCACATGTCGGCGGGCGACGCGAAATGCTCGGTCCATCCCCATCTGCGAGGGGCGGGCCGGTGGACGCACACCTCATGACGCCCGAGGCGGTGACCTCCACCGCCGCCATCGAGCTGCGCGGCATCCGTCATCGTTTCGGTGAGGTCGCGGCCCTGGCCGACGTCACCTTCACGATCAACCGGCACGAGCGGCTGGGGATCGTCGGGCCGAGCGGCTGCGGCAAGTCCACGCTGCTCTCCGCGATCGCGGGACTGATCCAGCCCGACGAGGGCACGGTCGAGATCGACGAGGCGACCACTCCTGGGGAGCGGCTCCGCCGGTGCGCGCTCATGCCCCAGCGCGATCTCCTCCTGCCGTGGCGAACCGCGATCGACAACGCCGCGATCGCACTTCAGAACCGGGGCATGAAGCGCAGCGAGGCGCGCGAACAGGCTCGACCGCTGTTCGAACGATTCGGCCTCGCTGAGTTCGAGGAGCGCACCCCCGACGAACTGTCGGGCGGCATGCGGCAGCGCGTCGCGTTCCTGCGCACGCTGATGGCCCAGAAAGACATCTTGCTCCTCGACGAACCGTTCGCGGCCCTGGACTCGATCACTCGATCGGGGATGCAGGAGTGGCTGCTGAGCGCCCTCGAGCAGGAACCGCGAACCGCGCTGCTCGTCACCCACGACGTCGACGAGGCACTCCTGCTCACCCACCGCGTCATCGTGATGTCGGCTCGCCCCGGCCGGATCGTGCGCACGCTGGAGACCGACCTGGCACGCGACCGGCCACGTCGAGAGATCGTGACGTCGCCCGAGTTCACTGCCCTGAAAGAAACCGCGTTGGAGTCACTGGAACTATGAGCGGGCAAGCCGACCTCGCACCGGCGCAGAGCGCGTCGACGAGCCGGTCGCGCGCGACCCGAAGCGCGTTCGCTCGCTTCGGGCCGCCGATGCTCGTCGTGGTGCTCACGATCGCCCTCTGGGAGCTCGTGATCCAGATCCTCGACGTGCCGAGCTACATCTGGTCGTCGCCGACGCAGATCGTCGAGACGATCCAGGAGCGATTCCCGGACCTGATGGGGCACGCTGCGGTCACCCTGACGGAAACGCTCGTCGGGTTCGGCTTCGCGGTGTTCTTCGGCCTGGCGTTCGGGTTGCTGCTGCACTTCTCGGTGATGGCCAGGCGATCGCTCTACCCGATCCTGATCGCCTCGCAGAGCATCCCGACCGTCGTGCTCGCGCCGGTGTTCGTGCTCGTCCTCGGGTTCGGCCTCTGGCCGAAGGTCTCGGTGGTCGCGCTCTTCTGCTTCTTCCCGATTGTCGTCGGCACGATCGATGGGTTGACGAGCGTCGACCGCGAGTACATCCGCATGATGCTCACCCTCGACGCCTCGCGCATGGGGATCTTCCGGCGAGTGGAGTTCCCCTCCGCGCTGCCGCAGATCTTCACCGGCATGCGCGTCGGCGCGACCTACGCGGCGATCGGCGCGGTCTTCGGCGAGTGGGCCGGCTCGCAGTCCGGCCTCGGCTGGCAGATGTTGCAAGCCAAAGGCCGGCTCGACACCGCGCTCGTCTTCGCCGACATCGTCTTCATCACCGTGATGGCGCTCTCGCTCTTCGGAATCGTCTCGCTCGTCGAGCGCCTCACGATCCCCTGGGCGAGGAAGGGAGGGGTGACCTAGGGGCCGCAGCCCGGCCCTCCGCTCGGAACGCGACACATCAGGGCAACGACAGACGGAACGGAGGAGGTGCCTTGTGAGACCGAAGAAGAAGCGGAACACCCGTTCCCGCATGCTGGCCCTCGGCGTCGCGAGCGTGCTGCTACTGGCAGCGTGCGGGAGCGACTCGGAGACCCCTGCGGCTGACGGGACGGACGGAGCCGGCGGCAGCACCGCGGCGCCGGCGACCCTCAAGGTGGCGCTGGACTGGTTCCCCAACCCCGACCACATCGCGCTCTACTACGCGCAGGACAACGGGTTCTTCGATGACCAGAACCTGACCGTGGAGTTCGAAGTGCCCTCGGACGTGACCGCCGGCCTGAAGCTCGTCGCAACCAACAAGTTCGATCTGTCGATCTTCTACCAGGGCGACATGTTCTTCGCGTCCGAGGAGGGCCTGCCGGTGACGGCCGTGGGCTCGCTCGTGCCGCAGCCACTCAACTCGTTGATGGCGCTCGCGGACTCGAAGGTGCAAGGTCCCGACACCGTGTCGGGAGCCACGATCGGCGTGGCCGGGCTTCCGTTCGACGACGCCATCCTGCAGACGATCCGACAGAGCCAAGGTCTGTCGGAGGGCGACGTGGAGAGCGTGAACGTCGGGTTCGACCTCGTGCCGGCCCTGCTCTCCAAGAAGGTCGACGCGGCGATCGGGACGTACTTCAACATCGAGGGCATCCACATCGAGTCACAGACCGGCGAGCCGCCGGTCATCGTGAAGATGTCGGAGCTCGGTGTCCCGACCTATGACGAGCTGATCGTCGTGGCCAACAGCGAACGGCTCGTGGACGACGCCGAATACGCCGACGCCGTGAGTCGCTTCCTCACCGCGATGACCGAGGCGACCGTGGCCGCACAGGCCGACGAAGCCGGCTCGCTCGAGTCGATGAAACAGAACACGGAGTACACCGACGAAGAGCTCGAGGCGATGGTCCCCGATACGTTGCCGCTCCTCAGCTCCCCCGAGGGGTTCGAGACCGGGTGCTTCAGTCTCGAGAACTGGCAGACGTTCGGTGACTGGATGGTCGACAACGACCTGCTCGCGTCCGCGGTCGATCCCGCGACGATCGCGACGAACGACTACCTACCGGGCTGCTGAGCACCGACGACGGCGGGGAGGGCCAGCCCTCCCCGCCGTCGTCATGTCGGGGATCGACGGAAGGGGGGTTCGATCGCTCAGCCGGCGACGAGATCGGGCCACTGCTCGAGCGTGTAGGCCATCTCCCAGAAGGAGCGCTCCAGCCGGGAGCTCGTCGCGAAGATCTCGGCCACCTCGCGCCGGCGGGCCTCGTTCGTCGCCTCTTCCGCGACGAGGGTGTCGAAGTCGCGGCGCATGCCGGCGACCACCTCGAGGTACTCGGGTTCGGAGAAGTACGCGATCCAGCCGCCGTACACAGGATGCGTGAGCTCGGTGCGATCCTTCAACGCGAGCGCGATCTCCGCGTAACTCCACGAACACGGCAGCAACGACGCCAAGATCTCCAGCGGCCCGCCGCGCATCGCCAACGAATGCATGTAGCTGGTGTACGCGACGTTCGCCGGCGCCTTCCCGAGCGATCCACCCCGGTCGTCGGCGCCCAGCTCGATCACCTGATCGAGCAACGCTCGGTTGTTCGGGATCTCCGCCTCGATGACCTTGGTCAGGTCGCTCGCGAAGTACTGCAGCTCCGCCTCGTTCCGCGACTTCGCGGCGCCCATGGCCAGGCACCGCGCGTACTCCTCCAGGTAGAGGATGTCCTGCTCGAGGAAG
>JAOUEA010000037.1 GCA_029858935.1 Actinomycetota bacterium | reverse complement strand
GAGGATCGCTCCCAGTCGCCGGTGCCCCCCCCGGTCGTAGGTCACGAGCCTCATCAGGGAGCCGAAGCATACGCCTGCTCGGCCTCGATTTCCTGCTTTCCGCTCGCCTGATCGCGCAGACATCAGCAGGTCGGACACGGCGTCGCCTCGTCCGAGCGCCGGTCACCGGACCCATGGGCGGCGCTCGGGGCGCTCGGATACGATGGCGACCGTCACGAGGCTTCCACATCCGGAGCCCAGAACTCGAGAAGGGGGCGAGCTTCCGATGACCGAGAAGTTCCGCATCACCTACGCCACGCTTTCTGCCGACAACGAGGAGCTGCAGCGCGCGTACGACGAGGCCGCCGAGCGGGTCAAGGCCGACCTCGGCAAGGATTATCCGGTGATCGTCAACGGCGAGGAACGCTGGCGCGAGAGCCGATATGAAGAGCCTTCACCGATCGACAAGGACATCGTGCTCGGACGCTTCTCGCAGGCGACGCCCGAGGACGTCGACGACGCGGTCGCGGCCGCGAAGGCCTTCCGTCTCGAATGGGACCGCATGGGCTGGCAGGAGCGCGTGCGCATCCTGCGGAAGTCCGCCGACATCATGGAGGAGCGCCTGTTCGATCTCGCCGCACTCATGGCCTACGAGGTCGGCAAGAGCCGCCTCGAGGCGCTCGGCGACGTGCAGGAGACCGCGGAGTTGATCCGTTGGAACTGCGACGAGATGGAAAAGGCCGAGGGTTTCCAGGTCCCGATGAGCGGTCTTGGCGCCGCCGGGGACTACTACGACGTGCTTCGACCTCACGGCGTGTGGGCCGTGATCAGTCCGTTCAACTTCCCGATGGCCTTGTCCGGTGGCCCATCGAGTGGCGCGCTCGTCGCCGGCAACACCGTGGTGCTGAAGCCATCGAATCAAGGCGCGCTGCTCGGGTTCAAGCTCTATGAGTGCTACCGAGACGGTGGGGTGCCGGCCGGTGCGTTCCACCTGGTGACCGGCCGAGGCTCCGTCGCGGGAGAGGCGTTGTGGCGGCATCCCGACGTCAACGGCATCACGTTCACGGGCTCCTACCCGGTCGGCATGGACATCTACCGCAACTTCACGACGACCGTGCCCAAGCCGGTGATCTGCGAGATGGGCGGCAAGAACCCCACGATCGTCACGAAGAGCGCCGACCTCGACAAGGCGAGCACGGGCGTGCTCCGCAGCGCGTTCGGGTTCGGCGGCCAGAAGTGCTCCGCGTGCAGCCGGGTCTACGTCGAGCGAGAGGTCTACGACGACTTCCTGACCCAGCTGAGATCCAAGACCGAGGAGATCAAGGTCGGCAACCCGATCGAGCGCGACGTGTTCCTCGGACCGATCATCAACGAGGCGGCGCTCGACACGTACGAGGAAGCCGCCGAGGAGGCGCAGAAGAACGGCACCATCGTGACCGGCGGGCAGCGCATCACCGAGGGCGATCTCGCTCGCGGGCTCTTCGTGGAGCCCACCGTCGTCGAGGCGCCCGAGGACAGTTGGATATGGAAGAAGGAGCTGTTCGTTCCCTTCGTCGCGGTCGCGCCGTTCGATGAGCTCGACGAGGCGATCGAGAAGGCGAACGACACCGAATACGGCCTCACCGCGGGCCTGTTCAGCGAGGATCAGAACGAGATCGACGAATGGCTCGACCGCATCCAGGCGGGCGTCGTGTACGTGAACCGGCAGGCCGGCTCCACCACGGGCGCCTGGCCGGGCGTGCAGCCCTTCGGCGGCTGGAAGGGATCGGGCACCACCGGCAAGGCCGGCGGCGGCCCGTACTACCTGCTGCAGTACCTTCGTGAGCAGTCACGGACGGTGATCTCGGAGTGAGCCTGGAAGACATGGAGCTCGAGGGCCTGGCGGCGCACGCCAGGCCCAAGCTCATCACGGACGTGCCTGGGCCGGAGGCCATGGCCCGCATCGAGCGCGACCGCAAGGTGACGTCACCATCGTTGCCCCGGGCCTATCCGTTCGCGCCGCGTCGCGGCTCCGGATCGGTCGTCGAGGACGTCGACGGCAACATCTTCCTCGACCTGAACGCCGGCATCGCCGTCACGAGCACCGGCCATTGCCATCCGGCCGTCGTCGAGGCAGTGCAGCGCCAAGCGACACAGCTGCTGCACTACTCCGCCTCGGACTTCTACCTGCCGATCTACGCGGACGTCTGCGAACGGCTCGACGCGTTCGCACCGTTCGGTGGTTCGCGCGCTCGCACGTTCCTGACGAACTCGGGCACCGAGGCCGTCGAGGCCGCGATCAAGCTCTCGCGCTACGCGACCGGCCGCCAGTACCTGATCGGCTTCTACCAGTCGTTCCACGGGCGATCGATGGGCTCGATCACGCTCACGGCCTCGAAGGCGAAGTACCGCACGAACTTCGGCCCATTGATGCCGAGCGTGTACCACTCGTTCTACGGCGACTTCGACTACATCGAGCAGGTGCTGTTCAAGCGCATCGTCTCGCCCACCGAGGTCGCGGCCATCGTCGTGGAGTCCTGGCTCGGTGAGGGCGGCTACGTGCTTCCTCCCGAGGGGTGGTTCACCTATCTGCGGGAGCTGTGCGACCGGCACGGCATCCTGCTCGTGTGCGACGAGGTGCAGTCGGGCATGGGTCGCAGCGGCACGATGTGGGCGGTCGAGCAGGAAGGCGTCTCACCCGACATCGTGACCGCAGGCAAGGGCATCGCGAGCGGCTTGCCGCTGGGCGCGATGATCGCTCGCGACGACCTGATGACCTGGGACCTCGGCGCGCACGGGTCGACGTACGGAGGCTCACCCGTCTCGTGTGCTGCGGCACTCGCGACCTTCGACGTGATCGAGCGAGAGGGCTTGCTCGAGAATGCGAGGACCATCGGCGAGGTACTCCTCGAGGGGTTCCGCGACATCGCGCAACGGCATCCGATCATCACCGAGGTGCGGGGCCGAGCCCTGTGGATCGGACTCTCGTTCGCCGACCACGATCACGCGGTGGCGGTCGAGCAGGCGTCGTTCCGCAAAGGGTTGCTGATCCTCGGGTGCGGGGACGACGCGATCCGCATCTCGCCTCCGCTCGTGTTCCGCGAGGACCAGGCGATAGCCGCTCTCTCGATCTTCGAGGAGGCCGCTGCCGAGGTCGAGGGCGCCTCCTGAAGGGCCCTCGGGGCTCGTGGGGCCGTTGAGCCGATGAGCAAGGTCGCGACCATGCAGGATGCAGTGCGAGACCTCGTGCGCGACGGCGACACGGTGGCGATCGAGGGGTTCACGCACCTGATCTGTTTCGCCGCCGGACACGAGATCATCCGCCAGCGACGGCGCGATCTGACGCTGGCCCGCATGACCCCCGACGTGATCTACGACCAGATGATCGGCGCCGGCGTGGCCTCGAAGCTGATCTTCAGCTGGATGGGAAACCCCGGGGTCGGCAACCTGCACGCGGTGCGCCGCCGCATCGAGAAAGCAGACCCAGCACCCCTCGAGATCGAGGAGTACTCCCACTTCGGCATGGTGTGCCGGTACATGGCCGGGGCGTCGAACCTTCCGTTCTTCCCGATCAGGAGCTACTACGAGAGCGACATCCCCTCGGTCAATCCGAAGATCGTGCCGATGAGCTCGCCCTACGACGAAGACGATCAGGTCTTCGTCGTGCCACCGTTGAACCCCGACGTGGCCATCGTGCACGCGCAGCGGGCCGACGCCGGCGGCGATGCACAGATCTGGGGGCTCCTCGGGTGTCAGAAGGAGGTTGCCTTCGCCGCGCGGAGGGTGATCGTCGTGGTGGAGGAGGTCGTCGAGGAATCGGTGATCCGGCGCGATCCCAATCGCACGGTGATCCCGGGGGCCGTGGTCGACGCGGTCGTCGAGGAACCCTTCGCCTGCCACCCCTCGTTCGCCCAGGGGTATTACGACCGTGACAACCGCTTCTACCTCGAGTGGGACCGCATCGCGAAGGAGCCGGAGACCCTCGAGGCGTGGCTCGACGAATGGGTCTACGGCCTCTCCAACCACGCCGAATACGTGCAGAAGTTCGGTGACGCGCATTGGGACGGTCTGCGACCCGAGCCGGCGCTCAGCGGCGAGGTCGATTACGGGAGGTACGCATGAGCGAGGCCGGTGCCGACCTGGGCTATACCAAGGCCGAGCTGATGATCGCGGCCAGCGCTCGCCAGCTCGGTGGTGTCTCCAACTGCTTCGTGGGCGTCGGATTGCCGAACATCGTCTGCAACCTCGCGCAGCGAACTGTCGCGCCGGACCTTCAGCTCGTATATGAGTCAGGGGTCTTCGGTGCGCGGCCGGAGCGGCTTCCGCTGTCGATCGGCGATCCCACGCTCGCCACGGGTTCGACGGCCGTGACCAGCATGTTCGATCTCTTCGCGTTCTACCTGCAGGCCGGCCTGATCGACGTGGCGTTCCTCGGGGGTGCCCAGATCGACCGCCACGGGAACCTCAACACGACCGTGATCGGGGACTACGCCGACCCGAAGGTGCGCCTGCCCGGGTCGGGAGGGGCTTGCGAGATCGCGATCCATGCTCGCCAGATCCTGGTGATCATGCGACAAGCGCAGCGTTCGTTCGTCGAGCGCTTGGATTTCCGGACGTCGCCCGGACACAGTGGCGACCCTGCGCACGACGCCGCTCGTGGATGGCATGGCGGCGGCCCGTCGAGCGTCGTCACCGATCTCGCGACCTACGGGTTCGATGACGCCACCGGTGAGATGACGCTTCGGACCCTGCACCCCGGCGTGAGGCTCGATGACGTGCGCGACAACATGGGCTGGGAGCCCAGGATCGCGTCCGATCTCGACGAGACTCGGCCGCCGAGCGAGGAGGAGCTGGGCCTGATCCGCGAGGAACTCGATCCGGGCGGGGTCTACACGAAATGATGGCTCCGCTCGCTCCACCGCTGGACCAGCCGGTGTGGTACGAGCCGCTGCGCGCACCGTCGTGGCTCGTCCCCCGGGTGCGCGACGGCGCGACCGAGATCCTGTTCTGCGCGGAGACGTGGGATGAGACAGGGGTCGATGCGGCCGGGACGGATCTCAGGCTCGGCCTGCCCCTGTTCCTCGCCGAAGCCACGCGCTTCAGCACGAATGCCCGCCCGGCGGCTCTTCGAGAGGCCGTCGAGCCCACCGACCTGCTGCCCGAGGCTCCACTGACCGTGCGCTGCGCCGTGGCTCCGGAGGCCGGGCCGGCCATCCGGGTGCGGGTGCTCGACCCGCTGGGAACGATCGTCGCCGAGATCGCGCGAGAGGCTCACGACGAGGCGACCCTGGGAGCGGCGCTCGAGAGCCTGCCGCATGCCGTCGTCGAGGTTGTCGCATCGAACGGGGTTCGACCGATCTGGAACTCGTTGTACGGGTTCCCCGCGGGGGGTGGACTCGTCTCGTACGTGCGGGGTCAGCGCGCCAGCGTCCGGCTCGGCGAGGGGGTGCTGCCGGAATCGGCCGATGCCGATGCCACCACCGAGCGGCGCGCCAGCGTGAAGGCCGTGCTCGAAGCCCTCGGATCGCTCGCGACGAGCACGTCCGAGCCGTTCCCTGCACTCCTGTTCTTCGGCGCTCTGCTCGCTGCCCACGATGCCGGGTCGCCCGTGGTCGGAGAGCTCCGGTTGTTGACGAACGCACGGTGCACGGCGGCGACAGATCCGCTCGATCCGGTCTTCGCGATGACCGCCCTGGTGGCTCGCGTGTTCGGCGATCTGCAACTGAGTGAGCGCCGCATGAGCGTGCTGCGCTCCGGCGATGACGCGTCGGTCAAGCGATGGCTCTCGCGGGTGCAAGCGGTAACGTGAGCGACATGAGGTCGGGTGCAGAGCGCGAGACCGAGCCCGACGTCCCCTGGTCGACGAGCCGCCCGCCGGAGCCCGAGCCCGAGTGGGCAGATGCGATCCGCAGGGGCCGCAGGGCGCGGGTCGACCGGCTCCGCGAGGTCTTCGCCGCGTTCGCCGACGACACTGGGCCTGTCGCGCGCTCGCGCCCCGTGGCACCCGAGGACGAAGCTCCGTGACCCACATCTTCCCCAGGGTGCTCGACCGGGAGCTGCCCGAGGCCGTCGCCGCCGACGGTGCCTGGATCACCACTGCCGACGGGCATCGGTTCCTCGATGCGGCGGGCGGCGCGATAGTGGTCAACGTGGGCCACGGCGAGCGCGCGGTGATCGACGCGATGACGGCCCAGCTCGGACGCACCCAGTACGTGCACGGCACGATGTTCACGACGGCGGCGCTCGAGCGGTTCGCCGATGAGATGGCACCGATGTTGCCGCTCGATGATGCGCGCATCTACCCGGTGTCGGGTGGCAGCGAGGCCGTGGAGACCGCGCTCAAGCTGGCTCGCGCCTTCCACCTGGCTCGTGGCCAGCAGTCGCGATTCCAGGTGATCGCTCGCCGCAGCTCGTATCACGGCAACACCCTTGGGGCCCTCGATGCGAGCGGCAAGGAGCCGCTGCGCAAGCCGTACACGCCGTGGCTCGGTCGGTTCCTGCATGCACCGGCTGCCTACGAGTACCGCTGCGAGAACCCGCAGCATCCGCAGGCGTGCGGCGCATGGCATGCCTCCGAGCTCGAGCGCATGATCGCGCAGGCTCCGCCGAACTCGGTGGCGGCGTTCATCGCCGAGCCGGTAGCCGGCGCCACACTCGGCGCCGCCGTGCCCTGCGACGACTACTGGACCGCCGTCGTCGAGGTGTGCCGGCGACACGGCGTGCTCGTGATCGCCGACGAGGTGATGACCGGGGTGGGGCGCACCGGTGCGTGGTTCGCCATGGACCATTGGGGGGTCCGACCCGACATCGTCACTGCCGGCAAGGGCACGACGAGCGGCTACGTGCCGTTCGGTTTCGCCGCGGTGAGCGGCGCGGTGTTCGAGGCCATCTCCACCACGGGCTTCGTCCACGGATTCACGTGGTCGCACAACGGGCTCGGCGCCGCCGCGGCCGGCGCCGTGCTGCGGGTCCTTCGGGAGCGGGAACTGGTCGCCCGCGCCGCGTCACTGGGCGAACGGCTCCGCGGCGAGCTTGCGAGCGCCCTAGCTGACACTCCGATCGTGGGCGATGTGCGCGGGCTCGGTTTGATGATCGGCATCGAGTTCGTCCGCGACCCCGGCACCAAGGAACCGTTCGCACGCGCGGACCGGGTGGCCGAGCGTGTGGCGACCGCGGCGCGCGATCAGGGGCTGCTGCTGTACCCATCGACAGGCCACGTCGACGGGCGCGACGGCGACCTCATCATGCTCGGCCCGCCGTTCGTGCTCACGGACGACGACGCCGCCACGCTGGTCGAACGCACGGTGGCGGCGGTCGGTTCGGTCGCGTGAGCGGGCTCGCCGGCCTCGTGGTCGCTCCTGGGGCCAGGATCTACGACCACGGTCCGGGCCACCCGCTGCGGCCTGAGCGGGTGCTGCTCACCTGGGACCTGATCGCGGCCTACGGCATCGATCGAGCACCTGGTGCGACGCGGCTGGCCGCCGACGTGGCCGACGACGAGACCGTGATGCTCGTGCACACCCGTGAGTTCGTCGAGGCCACCCGCGATGCAGGACACGGGGTCGATGGCGCGTGGGGGCGGTTCGGATACGGGCCGGGTGACAATCCGATCTTCGACCGGATGCATGAGGCAGGAGCGATCGTCACCGGGGCAAGCGTCAGTGCCGCCGGGGCGGTGCTCCGCGGCGAGGTCGCGCATGCGTTCAACGCCGCGGGAGGTCTCCACCACGCGATGGCCGACCGGGCCTCGGGGTTCTGCGTCTACGACGATCCGGCCGTCGCGATCGCGTGGATGTTGAGGCAGGGCCTCGAGCGCATCGCCTACGTCGATGTCGACGTGCACCACGGCGATGGCCCGCAGGCGATCTTCTGGAACGACCGACGCGTGCTCACGGTCTCGATCCACGAGTATGCGCCCCAGATCGGGTTCTTCCCCGGCACAGGTGCGGCCTCGGAGCGCGGGGGGCCTGATGCCCCCGACTCCGCGCTGAACGTTCCGCTTGCACCCGGCACGGGAGACGGAGCGTGGCTCGAGGCCCTCCGAACCGTCGCGCTTCCGGCCGTGCGGTCCTTCCACCCCGACGTGCTCGTCACCCAGCTCGGGTGCGACACACATGTGAGCGATCCGCTCGCACATCTCGCGCTGACCACCTCCGCCTATCGCCGAGCGGCCTCGGCTCTGCACGAGCTGGCGCACGAAGCGGCCGGCGGGCGGTGGGTCGCGACCGGCGGCGGCGGATACCAGTGGGCGCGGGTCGTGCCCCGCGCGTGGACCCTCTACTTCGCCGAGATGGCCGGCGTCACCGTTCCCGACGAGATCCCGCAGGCATGGATCGAGCGGGCCAGATCGGAGCTCGGCGATCTGGTTCCGACGACGTTGTCCGACCGGCGGGAGGATGCGATCCCATGAGCTCCCCGAGTCCGGCGCTCGCCGCACGCACGAAGCTGCTGTGCACGCTCGGTCCCGCCACGAACACTCCCGCGTTCGTACGCGGGCTCATCGCTGCGGGCGCGTCGATCTTCCGCGTGAACTTCTCGCACGGCACGCCAGCGGAGCATGCTCGTGCGGTCGCGCTCGTGCGCGAGGCCGAGGCGGAGGGCGACCGGGCCCTCGCCGTGCTCGCCGATCTTCCGGGACCCAAGGTGCGACTGGGAAGCATGCATCCCGACCCCTTCCGGTTCACACCCGGGCAGCCCTTCGAGTTGCGTCCGGGCGGCTCGGGCGACGACCTTGGTGCGTCCACGACCTACGCTGGCCTCGCCGGGGACCTTCGCGAGGGCGACCGAGTGCTGCTGGCCGATGGGGCCGTCGAGCTTGTGGTGACCGCGATCGCCGAGGGCACGGTGACGACCGAGTGCCTGCGTGGAGGCTTCGTGCGATCGGGACAGGGCGTGAACGTGCCCGCCGAGCGGCTCGGCCTGCCGGCCGTGACCGATCGTGATCGTGAGGGACTGGCTCGGGCGTTGGATCTCGGCGTCGATCTCATCGCGCAATCGTTCGTGCGCGTCGCCGACGACCTGTATGAGTTGCGCTCGCTGATGGGTGACCGGGTCGTGCCGATCGTCGCGAAGATCGAGACCAAGCCGGCGGTGGAGAACATCGACGCCATCCTGGAGGCGACCGATGCCCTCATGGTTGCGCGCGGCGACCTCGGCGTGGAGCTCCCGATGGAACAGATCCCGTTGCTCCAGAAGGATCTGCTCCGGCGCGCTCTGTCGGCGAGCCGTCCGGTCGTCGTTGCCACGCAGATGTTGGAGTCGATGATCCGAGCGCCGAGACCGACGAGGGCAGAGGCGACCGACGTGGCGAACGCGGTGCTCGACGGAGCCGACGCGATCATGCTCTCGGGCGAGACGGCGATCGGGGAGTATCCGTTCGAGGCCGCCGCGGCCGCGACGAAGATCGCCGCCGCGGTCGAGGCACGGGCCGGCGATTACCGCGCGGCGCGGCCCGGATGCCGGCACACGGGCGAAGCCGCGGCGGTCGCGCATGCGGTGGCCGACGTGGCCACGAGTGAGGCTGAGGTGGTCGCCATCACCTGCTACACGGAAACCGGCCGGACGGCGCGGCTGCTCTCGGCCGAGCGCCCGCTCAGCCCGATCTACGCGTTCATCCCCGACCACCAGGTTCGGCGCGTCAACACCCTGAACTGGGGCGTGGTGCCGATCGCGGCCGAGCACCCCGACGACACGGATGCGATGATCGCGCTGATGGATGAAGGGCTCCGCCGGCGCTCGCTCGTCGCTCCCGGTGAACTCGTGGTGATGGCGGCAGCCTCTCCAGCCGGACGCACGACGACGAACATGCTGAAGTTCCACCAGGTCGGCTCGCCGGTTCGCTGAGGTCCCGTCCTCGACCCGATGCGGGAACCGGCCTACATTCGTGCCATGGTCATCCGAGATCCCCGACAGAACAACGAGGGCATGCGCGCGGTGATGCGCGAGCAGCAAGACGACCGACGACGGGAGGCCGAGAAGGTCCGCCGGGCACGATCCAGCGGACACAGGGGGTGGTGGCGCCGGCTCCTCCGCGGGGGCACGACGTAGTCGGCGTCGACCCCTCAGTCGCTCCCCGCGGCCGGAGTCTCCTCGCCGAGGGCCTCGACCACCCATCCCTCGAGCCACGTGAGGTAGCCGTACAGCGCGTACATCTCCGATGTCTGCTCGTCTCCGGCGAAATCGCGCTCGCTCGACTCCTCGGTGACGCCGAGCCTCGTACCCACCACGAGTCGGATCGAGTTGATCGATCCGAGCCACGCGAGCAGCTCACGTTCGTCGAGCTCCTGTCGTTCCAGGGTTCGTTCCACGATGTCGAGAGACTCGAGCTTGCCGAGGAGCAGTTCGTCGCCATGCTGCTGCTCGTACTCTAGGTTGCCCAGCACGTCCTCATCGGGCAGGGCAGGCGGGAACAGGCGCGCCACAGCCGGATCGCTCGACGGGTGCTCCGAGGTGAGCAGCTCACGGAGTTGAGCCGCGAACGTGCGGAACGCGTCGCGTTCCCGACCGGACAGACGCACCTCGAAACGACTCGGCCCGAGGCGTCGGATGGGGCCTTTGCGGAGCCGCATCTACCGATCCTTCTGCATCGTCGCCCAGAGGCCGTGGGCATGGAGGCGGGCGACGTCGCGTTCGGCCTCGTCCTTGGTGCCGTTCGACACGACCGCCTTCCCCTTGGTGTGTACGTCCCACATCAGCTTCTCCGCCTTGGCGCGTGAGTAGCCGAACAGCTTCTGCAGTACCCACGTCACATAGGTCATCAGGTTGATCGGGTCGTTCCAGACGATCACGATCCAGGGCACATCCGGTTCGATGTGCTCGACCGTTTCGGGATGGCCGATCTCCACCGGCGCGGTGCTCATGCTCTCCATCGGTTCGTCTAGGTCGCCTTCATGTCCGTCCGACGAGCCTGGCCGCAGGCCTCAACCGTACAGCGGCGCGTCCAGCACGCGGAGCGCGGGAGACGGGGCCGCCGTATCGCGCGGCCTCGACATGGGTCGCCCGAGCGTCTGATGGCATGACGGGCTCGCACCTCGCATCGGCCATGCGAAGACCGTATCGGAGATGAGAGATGGCCCGGCATGGCGATCACGCGCTGCTGATGCCGGACTGGCTGCCTGTCGGCTACCGTCCCCACGACGGGGTGGCGAGGCCGCTCGACCAGGGAAGGGAAGCCCACATGGAAGACAAGCCAGCTGTGCTCGTCGTCGGCGGCGGAAGCGGCATCGGTGCAGACGCGGCGAGAACGTTCGCGGACCTCGGCTATGACATCGGTGTGATGTCATCGTCCGGGAGAGGTGAAGCGCTCGGACACGCCCTCGGTGGCCTGGGATTCACCGGCTCGAACCTAAATCCCGAGGATCTCGGCGGCTTCGTGCAGGCTGCGGCCCACCGTTTCGGTCGCATCGACGGCTTGGTGAACTGCACGGGCCATGGGCCGAAGGGCCCGGTCCTCGAGATCTCAGACTCCGACTGGCACCTCGCGATGGACATCTACCTGATGAACGTGATCCGCGCCGCTCGTTACGTCCTGCCCATCATGCAGGCACAGGGAGGCGGCTCGATCGTCAACATCTCGACGTTCGCCGCGTTCGAACCCGACGAGGACTTCCCCACCTCGGCGGTCTTCCGAGCCGGGCTCGCCTCGTTCACGAAGCTGTTCAGCACGCGGTACGCGAAGGACGGCGTGCGCATGAACAACATCCTTCCTGGATTCATCGATTCCCTGCCGGAGGCGCCCGATCGGGTCGCTCGGATCCCGATGGGTCGCTACGCGAAGGTGCGTGAGCTCTCCGATTCGATCGTGTTCATGATCTCCGATGCATCGAGCTACATCACCGGCCAGAACCTTCGGGTCGACGGGGGACTCACCGCGTCCGTCTGACCGCCACGGTGAGCGCTCGCCAGCGGCCGGCTGTGTGATCGCGTGATCACGCGGCCAGCCACTACCCTCGGGACCAAGATGGACGTCATCGAACGCCACGTACGCGGTCTGCCCCCACTCGACGAGCGCTGGTCGCCTCGTGCGCACGATCGCGGACAGCTCGCGGCCGCCCTGCGTGCTGGTCGCGTCGCCGGCACCGCCACGCACCCGCTGGACAACGTCCGCGCCAACGCCCTGATGTTGATCGACGGCGACCCCGACAAGCTCTTCGGACTCACCGGGATCGCCGGAGCCCTGGGTCTGGACGAGATCCTCGATCTCGTCGGCGAGGGCGCGGGGGTTCCGATCGACCTCGAGGCACGGTATGGACCGGTCGAGATCGAGCCGGAGCCGATCCTCGACGCGTGCGAGGCGGCCGGCGATCGCCTCGCCAGAGCGGCGGCCGACGGCGAGCGCGTGGTCCTCGCGACGGGGCATCCGATCGGCCTTGCGCTGCTGTATCACGCGCTCGACCGGATGCTCGACGACGGCGGAGCCGAGGTGCAGCGTCTGGCGAACGGCGAACGGTGGAGGGATCCACACCTCGCGCACGATTGGCTGGTCGACCATTGGGGAGGCGTCGGTGTCCTCACCGATGGCCGTGAACCCCGCCACACGCACGGGCCCGACGCGATGCAGCGCATGCTCGATGAGTCGCGACCAGATCTGGTCGTGGCCGACCATGGGTTCGCCGGAGCAGCGATCGAGGCGGGGGTCGAGACCCTCTCGATCGCCGACGTGAACGACCCCGCGCTGATCGTCGCGAAGGCGATGGGGCGCACGGACATCGTGGTGGTCATGGACGATCACGTGCGGCCCGACGCGTACTGGCCCTGTTTCCAGGCGATCGCGTCTCGCTTCTGAACGGCGTTCAGCGGCCCGCGCCCCCCCTGGCATGGGCGCTGACCTGGGCGTTCGCATCTCGGGCTATCCACGGAGGCGCCGCACGCCTATGATTCCGCCCATCGTGAAGAACGAACCCTTCACCGAGGCTCGGCTGAAGACCGTCAACGAGGTCGCAGACCTGTTGCGCGTATCCAGGATGACCGTCTACCGAATGATCAAGACAGGAGAGATGCCCGCCGTGAGGGTGGGCCGGAGCTACCGGCTCCGATCTGAGGACGTCGACACCTACCTGATGGAGCGATACACGGAAGCCGGCTGAGACCGGCACGCCATCGCTCCCGCGCATCCGCGCTCAGCCGACCTCCGTGGAGAACGGAGGGGGCGCAGTGAACGAGCACGACCGGCTCGTCGATCGAGCCGCCCGTGAGGCACGCACCGTGTTGTTCGTCGGTGGCTTGGACGCGGGAAAGAGCACCCTGGCGAGGGCGACGGCTGCGTTCGCCCTGCGGCTGGGGCGCACGGTCGCGTACCTCGACGCAGACGTCGCGCAGAAGACCGTCGGTCCGCCGGCGACCGTCGGACTGAAGCACATCCGCGAACCCGACGACCTGACGCTGGAACGACTCGCAACGGCCGACGCGCTGGGGTTCGTGGGATCGACGAGCCCGCAAGGCCACATCTTGCCCCTGGTAGGGGCGCTCGCCCGTTTGCGCGAGCGTGGCAGGACCGAGGGTGCCGATCTGATCGTCGTCGACACGAGCGCGATGGTCAGCGGCATCTGGGGGCAGCTCGTGAAGTACTACAAGGTCGACATGCTCGAGCCCGATCTGGTGGTGGGCTTGCAGCGCGGGGAGGAACTCGAGCCTGTCCTCGGTGTCATCCAACGGTTCTTCGGTGTCGAACTCGTCACGCTTCCGGTCCATCCCGCCGTGGTGCCGACCAGCGTCGACCAGCGGGCGACACAACGCGAGCGGGCGATGGCCGCCTACTTCGATGGCGATCTACAACGCTTCCGGGTCAAGCCCACCGTATTCATGCCGACCTTGCCTCCGCTGTTCGACCTGCACGAGCTGGACCGCCTGCTCGTTGGCCTGTCCGATGGCGGAGGAGGGTTCACGGGGCTCGGCTATCTCGAGTTCGTCCCCGAGGACCACGGGCTCCGCCTGATCTCGCCGGTGGCAGAGCCGCCCAAAGCGCTTAGACTGGGCTCTGTCCGTCTGGAGGACAGCTTTCGGGTGAAGCGCGTCGACCTCCGGAACCTCTTCGGAACCGAGTGAAAGGGCTACCGTGTGGGGTCGTTGATCAAGAAGCGCCGAAAGAAGATGCGGAAGAAGAAGCACAAGAAGCTCCTGAAGCGCACGCGACACCAACGCATGAAGCTGGGCAAGTAAGTCCGAGGCCGGACGTGCGCGCGCCCCGGTTCCGGCTCCTCCGGTTCGTGGCCGCGATCGCGGCCCCAAGCCTTCTCCTTTCGGCCTGCGGCCCCTCCGCCCCGTCCGCCTCGCCCGGCTCGCGCGCCGTCACCTTCACGGCCCCCGGCGGGGTCGAGCTCGAAGGCCGCCTCTTCGAGGCCGAGGGGGCCTCGGCCGGTGTGGTATTGGCGCACATGCAGCCCGCCGACCAATCGTCCTGGTTCGAGGAGGCCGCGACCCTGGCCGACGATGGGTATCGCACGCTCACGTTCAATTTCCGCGGCTACTGCCCCGGCGGCGAGGCAGGGTGCTCGAGCGGCGAGACCGATGTGGCGCTTCTGTGGCGCGACGTGCTCTCGGCAGTGAGATTCCTGCGCTCCACCGGCGTTCCCCGGGTGGCCGTGATCGGCGCCAGTATGGGCGGCACCGCCGCATTGGTGGCCGCCTCGCGGCCTGGGACGCGCATCGGTGCCGTCGCCACGCTCTCGGCCCCCATCGCCATCGGCGCGCTCACCGCATCACCCGAGACGCTCGCGGCCGCTCCTTCGGCGAAGCTGTTCGTCGCAGGGAACGGTGACGTGTCCGCGGCCGACGACGCCGAGCGCATGTACGACCTCAGCGTGCCGCCCAAGCGGGTCGAGATCGTGCCCTCCGATGACCACGGCACCGACATCCTCGAGGGCAATCAGGGCCCGAACGTGCGCCGGCTGCTCTCGGTCTGGCTCGCGCAGTTCGTGCCCGTCCAGGCTCCCGCGCAGGAGGACGCATGACCCGTCCGATCGTGTTCTGTACCGATTACGGCGTTGCCGACGTGTTCGTGGGGGTGTGCCACGGCGTGATGGCAGGGATTGCGCCCGATGCCCGCATCATCGATCTCTCGCACGCGGTTCCGCGGCAGGACGTGGTGCGGGGGGCGCTGACGCTCTCGCGCGCCACGCCGTACATGCCGGCCGACGCGGTCTACGTCGCAGTCGTGGATCCGGGTGTCGGGTCGGAGCGCCGTTCGATCGCCGTTCGTGCCGACTCCGGGGCGCTGCTCGTCGGCCCCGACAACGGTGTGTTGTCGCTCGCCTGGGAGTCCCTCGGGGGCGTCCGCACCGCCGCCGCGATCGAGGACGAGCGGGTGACGTTGAGCCCGGTGTCGAAGACGTTCCATGGGCGCGACGTGTTCGCACCCGCCGCCGCCCACCTCGCTGCGGGATTCAGTCTGGAGGACGTCGGCCCCTCGATCGACGCCGACGCCCTGCGGGTGGTCGAGATGCCCGGCCCCATGGTCGCCCCAGGGGCCGTGGGAACCCGCGTGATCGAGGTCGACGCGTTCGGGAACGTCCAGCTCAGCGCCCGCCCCATCGATCTGGAGTCGGCCGGCATCGGCGCGCCGCTGACGGTGTCGGGCCGGACGGTGCCCCTCGTGGGCATCTTCGCCGACGTCGCCCCCGGCGAACTCGCCGTCATCGTCGATTCGCAGGGCTACCTGGCCCTGGTCGTGAACCGTGGCAGCGCTGCGCAGATGCTCGAGCTCAAGGCGGGAAGCGCCGTCGTGCTCGAGTAGCGGCTCACGACGGCGAGGATGTGGTCGACGGCGAACCGGACGGCAGTTGTCCGGGGCTGGCAGGCCCCGGGAACGGATTCCCGCCGCCGTTGACGAGCACCACCTGGGCGACAGCCGCGGCGCCGATCAGCAGGAACAACACGATGATCATGACCAGTGTCTGGCGCCGCATGGTGGGGCGAGGCTAGCAGGCGTTGCCGGCGCCTCAGCTCGCCCGGTGCTGTCCGATGCGGAGCCCGCGCTCGGCACGTTCCCGCATCGAGATCATCACCGCACGCAGCCGCTGCGGGTCGGTGAGGTGGGTGCGCAGATCGACCTCGAGCGAGACCGAGCCTTCGTAGCCGTCGTCGCCGAGCTCGGCACAGAAGGCGTCGAGATCGAGCACGCCCTCGCCCGGCGGCAGGTGCGAGTCCCAACCCCGTCCGGCGTTGTCCGACAGATGGACGTGACGCAGTCGCTCGCCGAAGCGGCGTCGCACGTCGATCGGGTCGTGATGTGCCACAGCCGCATGACTGGTGTCGAGCACGAGGTGGGGGAGCCCTTCGAGGTCGTCGAGGTCTTGGTTGGCATGGAAGGTCACCCCGCGGCGACTCCCCATGCGTATCGGGAACATGTTCTCGATGGCGACCGTCACGCCTGTGCGCGCTTCGACCGCGGGAAC
>JAOUEA010000207.1 GCA_029858935.1 Actinomycetota bacterium | reverse complement strand
GATAGCGGCCCTCGAGATCGGTGAGCACGTCGCGCAGCGTGGCGCCGTCGGCACCCACCTTCGCCTCGTTGTCACTGAACTTGCGAAGGATCGTCGGGAGTTTCACGGTCACGGCCATGGTCGTTCGTCTCTCCTGTGTCGGTCGTCGTTCACGTCGGTCGTCGTTCACGAGCGCGCGGGCACGCCGCAGAACGCCTCGTAGTCGATCAACTCGGTGATCGTCGGCTCCTTGCCGCACACGGGGCAATCGGCGTCCCACCGGATCTTCACTTCCTGGAAGTCCATGTGCAGGGCGTCGTAGAGCAACAGCCTGCCCTCGAGCGTGTCGCCCTCGCCGGTGATCAGCTTGATCGCCTCGGTCGCCTGGATCGAACCGATCACACCGGGCAGCACGCCGAACACGCCCCCTTCCGCGCAGCTCGGCACCGTGCCCGGCGGTGGCGGCGACGGGAACAGACACCGATAGCACGGCGTCTCCTTGCCGGGCATGAACACCGTGGCTTGGCCTTCGAACTGATAGATCGAGCCGTACACGAGTGGCTTCCCCATGAACTGGGTCGCGTCGTTGACCAGGTAGCGCACCGGGAAGTTGTCGGTGCCGTCGACGATCACGTCGTACCCGTCGAACACTTCGTAGACGTTGGTCGAGAACAACAGGGTGGCGTGCCCCTCGATCTCGATCGTCGGGTTGATCGAACGCAGGTGCTCGACCGCGCTCTCGATCTTGGGCCGGCCGATGTCGTCGCTCGTGTGCAGGATCTGGCGCTGGAGGTTCGAGACGTCGACGGCGTCGAAGTCCACGACGCCGAGCTTCCCGATGCCGGCGGCCGCGAGGTACATCGCGATCGGCGAGCCGAGCCCTCCGGCGCCGATCACGAGCACCGAGCTGTCGAGTAGCTTGCGCTGACCAGCACCGCCGATGTTGGGCAGGATGATGTGGCGCGCGTACCGCTGCACCTGGTCCTCGTCGAACATCGGCGTGCGGGTCATGTCACGACCAACTCCTGCTCGGTGACCTCACCGTCGGCGATGGCGAACGATCGGACGACCGGCCGCTCGCGGTCTGCCAGCGACACCAAGATGTACCGCGCCTCCGGGTAGAACGCCAGCCTGATGTCGGTCTCGCTCGGGTACGCGTCGGAGTGCGTGTGCGAGTGGTAGATGGCCCACAGCTCCCAGCCATGTTCCTCGATCTCATCGAAGACACGGAGCTGCTCCTGACCGTCGAGCCGGTAGGTCACCGGGCTCGCGTCGGCGTTGGTCATCGGGAACACCTTCACCGGCACCCCGTCGGCTGCCGCGATCACACCGCAGCATTCATTCGGGAACTCGCGGATCCCCTGCTCCAGGATCTCCTTGTAGAAGACGCCGTCAAGCTCGCTCAACTCTTCGCTCCTCGGGATGCGTTCGCGAACGGGAGCCGGTGACCCGCCGCTGTTGCAGGTGCAAATGCTACCAGTGGGGTCGGTTATTCCTCGAGCCTGCCGAACACCATGACGCGCCCGGGGGTGCCTGCGACGACGGTTCCCACCGCCAGGGCCGGGACGTCGCGAGCGTCGAGCGCCGAGACGAGCGCTTCGGGGTCCTTGGTGGCCACGAGCAATCCTCCGCTCGTCTGTGCGTCGGCGAGCAGCAGCTGCTCGGGATCCGTGAGGTCGCCCCACTCGACGTGCGGGCCGACCGACGCGTGGTTGCGCTGCGTTCCGCCCGGTACGATCCCGCGGCGCGCGAGGTCGAGCACCCCCGCGATCACCGGCACCGAGGAAGCGTCGAGTTCCGCGGCCACACCGCTGGCGAGCAGCATCCGGTGAAGATGCCCGAGCAAGCCGAAGCCGGTGACGTCGGTGGCCGCGTCGGCGCCGAGCTCGTTCACGACTTCGGCCGCCGCTCTGTTCGGCGTGGTCATGACGTCGATCGCCGTCACGACGAGATCGTCGCTCGCGATGCCGCGTTTGATCGCGGTCGAGATCATGCCGAGACCGAGCGACTTCGTGAGCACGAGGCCGTCGCCGACGGCGGCGGTCGAATTGCGAAGCATGCGAGCAGGGTCGACGAACCCGAGCACGACCATCCCGTACTTCGGCTCGGGGTCGGTGATCGAGTGCCCGCCGAGCACGGGAAAGCCGGCCGAGTTCGCCGCATCGCTTCCGCCCTGCAACACCCGGCCCAGCATCTCGAGCGGCAGATCGTCGACCGGCCAGTTCGCGATGTTCAGGCCGAGGAACGGCGTGCCGCCCATCGCATACACGTCGCTCATCGCATTCGTCGCGGCGATGCGTCCCCAGTCGTACGGGTCATCGACGATCGGCGTGAAGTAGTCGAGTGTCGCGACGATCGCTCGCTGGTCATCGAGCGCATAGACCGCGGCGTCATCGCCGGTGTCGGCAGCGACGAGCACGTCGAGCGTCGCGTCAGGGAGCGTCACGGTCCCGAGCACCTCGGTGAGCTGGTCGGGGCCGAGCTTGCAGCCACAGCCGGCGCCGTGGCTGAACGAGGTCAGTCGTCGTTCGGTCTGCACATGCACGAGCTTACGAGGGCGGAGTGCCCCATATGCCGGTGGTGTCAGGACTGCTCGCGAGAGCGCCGGGTGATCCGAACCAGGCTGGCCGCGACGAGGTAGAGGGCGGCGCCGAAGGCCGCGTTGGCCGCACCGAGGAGGGTCGCCCCGACGATGGTGCCGACGTCGGGGTTCGATCCGTCGGCGAGGAGGATCGACACCCATACGATCGCGCCCACCGGCACCGACGCCTTCCACCATCGACCGAAGACACAGCCGAACACGATCATCGTCGGGATCACGACTCAGTATGGTCGCTTCCGGTGGGTGGGGACATCGGTCGGAAGGCCCTTCTCGAAATCGGTCAATGCTCCTGACACCCTCTTGAGCAGACACTCGGATTGACCGGTGTCGGGAGGTTTCCCTAAGCTGTAACCGATGGCTTCGCCGGTATGGTCTCGGGGACCTCCGTCGGCGCCTTTCCGAGGTCCAGCCCGCACTGAGGAAGGGACGTCAGATGAAGCGAACCATCATCGGGCTGGTGGCTGGCATCGTTCTCACCGCCGGGATCGCCGTGGCGACGCCGAGTCGAGGCTACGTCACCAGGCTCCTCGGATCAACAAGTGTCGAGTCGCTGTCCATCCAACCCTCCGGATCAAGCACCGCGCTGTTCGTCCGCGCTGCGTTAGAGCCGGGCGGGACCACGGGATGGCACTCACATCCGGCACATGTGTTCGTGCTCGTGAAGACCGGGAAGGTCGCCATCCTCAACGGGGATGACTGCACCCGCTCGGTCTACCATCAGGGCGACGTCTTCGTGGAGACGCCGGGACACGTCCACAAGGCGATCAATGCAGGGGACGAGGGGACGGTCCTGATCGCCACGTTCGTCGGATTGCCGCCTGACACCCCGGCGACGACCGACGAGGCGAATCCTTGCCTCACCTGATCGACGGGCAGAGGATGCCGGAGGCCTCGAGGGCCTCCGGCTCCGCCCGACCGACACCCTTCACCAGGGAGTGATCGGTCAGGAGTTCGCCTCACGAGCCGACTCACCTGAGAGGCGATCCGCAGGCACGATCAGGCGAGGAACGACGCCATCGTGGCCCATTGTTCTCGGTCGTCGTTTCGGAAGGCGCGGGTCTCAGCCATCGTGGTCGGCCCCAGCACCCTGTTGCGACCGGGCAGCGTGATGCGGATCTGTTCGAGATCACGACGGGAGAACTCGCACGTCTGGGCGTTCGGTTCGACGCCGTAGAGCGCCGCGCCGTTCAACCGAGGATCTTCGCCTTGAGCTCCTTCGTGAGCATCGGGTAGCCGTAGCGCTCCCGGAACTCGGGCGAGATCTGGAACGACCTCATCGCCTGGATCATGGGCTGCCGGGATCCGTAGAACAGGCGGTCGGTGCCCCAGAGCACGTTGTCCTCGCCGACGTACCGAAGCAGCTTCCCGAGGAAGTGCGCAGCCTGATCCGGGTAGCGCATCACGAACCACCACGACGTGCCCATCTCGGCGTAGACGTTC
>JAOUEA010000206.1 GCA_029858935.1 Actinomycetota bacterium | reverse complement strand
CCAAGATGTCCATCGCGTGACGCATCAGCGCGAACTGCACGAAGACGAGATCGCCGAGCAGGTACACGAAGCGCGATCCGCTCGTGCGGGCTCCGCGTTCGGTGTCGAGCACGCCGAGGGCCGCGCCCAGCTCGGCGTGGTCCTTGGGCTCGAAGTCGAACTCGGTCGGCTCGAGATGACGGCGCACCTCGACCGCGTCCTCGTCGGTGAACCCGTCGGGCGCGCTCTCGTGTGGGATGTTCGGGGTGGCCGCGAGCAGCGGCTCCATCGCCTCTTCGGCCTCGGCCAGCTGCGGCTCGAGTTCCTTGAGCTCGGCCGAGACGCGCGCGACCTCGTCGATCAGACGCTGCTTCTCATCGCCCTCGGCACGACCGATCGCCTTCGACGCCTTGTTCTGCTCGGCTCGAAGATCGTCGACCCGCGACGTGAGCCCGCGGCGCCGTTCGTCGGCGGCCAACAGATGGTCGACGGCGTCGCCCAGATTCCGGCGCGCGAGTGCCGAGCGGAACCGCTCGGGGTCGTCCCTGATCGCTTTGACGTCGAGCATGTCGCTACCGTGCCTTCACCTGCTCGGCTCCCCCGTCGTGTGCCGGCGCGGTCTGGCCCTGCTTGGAGGCTGCGCCACCGCCGGCCGCCGAGGCGCCGCCGTCCATGATGCTCTGCCCGTGGAAGACGCCGCCTTCCTCGACGACGAGCATCTTCGACGTGATGTTGCCGTCGATGCGCCCACCACGAGCGAGGTGCGCCTTCCCTTTCACGATGAGGTTGCCCTTGAACTTGCCGCCGACGCTCACGTTCTGCGCGCGGATGTCGGCGTCGACCTGACTCTGAGGCGAGAGCGTCACGTCGCCATCGGCGTTGATCTGCCCCTTCACCTGTCCGTCGATGCGGAGGTTCCCGGCCGACACGACATTGCCCTCGAGTCGAGCACCGGCGCCCACGATCGTGACCTCACCGTTGTTGTCAGCCATGCCGCCTCCCTGGGTCGTCCGAGCTCTCGCTCGCTCCGCTACGTCGCTGCCTGGCGCCGTCGCCTCGATCGGATCTGCGTCGTCATCGTCCCGCCGGAAGATCATCGTGCCTTCACCGGCTCGGGTGCCGGAGCCATCGCCTGGCTGATCGCCTCGGCCTCTTCGCTCGAGAGGTTGTAGGTGCTGGTGCCTTCGGTGACCGGTTTCGCATAGACACGCGTCTCTTGTCGGCCGTTGATCGACGTGAGCACCACGCCCGTCCCGCGATCGTCGAGCATCGCGCATGAGAACGAGAGCCGGCCACCGACGTCTTCGAACGCGTCGAAGCGCAGCAGGGTCACGTGCCGCACGCTTCCTTCGATCGATACCTGCTGCTTCTTGTCGGTGGCATTCAACGCCCGAACGGCGTGCTCGAGTCGGTCGATGCGCTGGCCCTGGCCGCTCAACAGGCTTCGCAGCGCCTCACTCATCTGGATCGGCCCGGCGGGAGCCTTCGAGCGGCGGCGGCCAGAACCGACGATCGAGAACGCGATCGCGAGCACCGAGAGGCCGATCGCCACGAGCGCGATCAGAGTGAGCGTGCTGTCGGAGAGCGTCATGGCCGGCCTCGCGAACGTCGACGATCGTTCCCGGCGGGTCCTCGGGCCCGCGGAAAGCTCACTATACGACGGCCCTGCGCGGTCCAGACCCGCAGGTCAGTGCACGTCGCGGACGCGGAACACCGCAGCCGCGAGCGCCGCGAGGCCGAGGGTGTAGATCGACACGACGACCCAGGCACGGCCCGGAGTGAGCGTCGTGGCGCCGAAGGTGACTTCGTGGCCGATCACAGCGGTGGCGATGTTGTCACCGAGCAGGAACCTTCCGAGCGCGGGGCGCAGGCCGCGCACCAGACCCTCGAGCACGGCGAGATAGACGAAGACCGCGCCGAGGGCAGCTGCGGTGTTACGCCCGAGCATCGCGATCGCTCCCCCGATGACCGATGCCGCCGCGGAGAGCATCGACACCCTGAGCACGACCCCTGCGACCTCCGAGGGCCATCCCTCTGAGATCGACGTCAGGCCGCGCAGGCTCGTCGTCACCCAGAAAAGCAGGATGAGCACGCCGAGCAGCGCTACGACGACCATGAAGACCGCAGTCGCGACGACGACGGCTCGAACGACCGCCACCCGCAGGCGCCGTGGTTCCCAGGTCAGGATCGTGGTGATGGTGCCGGTTTGCCACGACGCACCCACGGCTGAGGCACCGATCACGAGACCGACGAGGATGGCGATGAACGCCGTGCCTCGAAGGGTCTCGGGAAGCTCCGACAGCCGCATCGGCGGCTTCCCGAGGAAGACCGCTGAGTTCATCTCCTGACGGCAGAAGGCTTCGACGTCTCCGCCGGGCTCGACCGCGCCGAACCCCCCCTGCGCGATGCAGTCATCCCTCGCGGCCTCGGCCGACAGTCGTGCGCTCTCGAGCTCGTCAGCGCTCGGTCGCCGCGACTGCGCCGCCCCGATCACGAGGGCGATGACGATGCCGGCCAGCGCCACGGCGGCGAGCACCTTGACCAGACGGCGGGAACGGATGCGGAGCCATTCCGACGAAACGAGCCCGATCACGACGCAGGCTCCACGTCATCGGCCTTGGTCAGTTCGAGGAACACGGTCTCGAGGTCGACCTCGTCGGGCCGGAGCTCGATGGGGTAGAGGCCGGCCTCGGCGAGGGCACGCGAGACCCGATCGGCGGCCTCCGCTGCGATCGACACCCTCACGGACGTGCCGGCCGGCTCGGCCTCGAATCCCGCTCGGACGAGCGCATCGAGGCCGGCTCGTTGGTCGTGCAGCCGCACGAGGACACCAGAGCCCTGACGGGTGGCCAACACCTCGCGCACCGGGCCGGAGGCCACCAGCTTTCCACGTGCCAGGATCGCGACCCGATCGGCGGTGTGCTGCACCTCCGACAGGATGTGGCTGGACACGAAGACGGTTCGGCCCTCGGCGCCCAGCGAACGAAGCAGCCCCCGCACCTCGACGATGCCAGCCGGGTCGAGCCCGTTGGCAGGTTCGTCGAGGAGGAGCATCGCGGGGTCCTTCAAGAGCGCTGCGGCGATGCCGAGCCGCTGCTTCATGCCCAGCGAGTAGGTCTTCACGAGGTCATCGGCTCGATCGGCGAGCCCCACCCGTGTCAGCGCAGCGTCGACCGATGTGCAGCCGATGCCGTCGATCCGGGCGAGGATCATCAGGTTCCTGCGTCCGCTGAACCGTGGGAACAGCGCCGGTGTCTCGACGATCGCGCCCACTCGGCGGATCACGCTGGGCAGCGCTCGAGGGATCTCCGAGCCGAGCACTCGGACCCGACCGGCTCCCGGCGCGACGAGCCCGAGCAGGCATCTGATCGTGGTCGTCTTCCCTGCACCGTTGGGACCGAGGAACCCGAAGACGCCGCCCTCGGGTACGTCGAGATCGAGACCATCGACGGCGACCGTGGTGCGGCCGCGGATGCTGCGGTACTCCTTGCGGAGACTCTCGATCTCGATCGCCGACGCCATCGCGGCACCATATCCCGCGATGCCAGCCCTGCCGGGACCGGTGCGTATGGCGATGGCGTGACGGCGGGGCCGCCGAACGCGGCGCCGCGCTACCATCGGAGCCCCATGACGGCCCCCCTGACCGAAACCTCCCCGCTCGGCTCGCTGCTCGCCGGCCGGTATGAGATCCGAGCGCCGCTCGGCCGAGGTGGCATGGGCGAGGTCTTCGAAGCGGTCGACCGCCGGCTCGGGCGCACCGTCGCGATCAAGCTGCTGCTCCCCGACCTCGCGGCCGACGAGCGGTTCTTGACCCGGTTCCGGTGGGAAGCGGCAACGGCAGCCGGTCTCTCCCACCTCGGCATCGTGTCGGTGCACGACATCGGAGAAGACGCCGGTCGGACGTTCATCGTGATGGAGTTCGTCGCGGGCCGCACACTCGCGGACATCGCGCGGACCAGCGCGCCGCTCGACACGCACCGGATCGCCCGCGTCGGATCGGCGTCGGCGCGTGCGCTCGCCCATGCGCACGAGCGAGGCATCGTGCATCGCGACGTCT
>JAOUEA010000036.1 GCA_029858935.1 Actinomycetota bacterium | reverse complement strand
GTGGTCGAGGAGATGATGCGCCAGGACCGCCTGTGGCGAGAGGTCGGCATCGACCTCGAGATGGGCTTCAATCTCTCCCCTCGTCAGTTCTGGCAGCCCGACCTCGCCGAGCGCATCCTGTGCAGATTGGAGGCCGAACGCGCCGACCCGGGCAGGGTGATGGTCGAGATCACCGAGTCCTCGGCGATGCGCGATCCCGACCGCGCCCATGCCGTTCTGTGGGACCTGCACGCGCGGGGCCTGCGCGTGGCGATCGACGATTTCGGGACCGGCTACTCGTCGCTCTCACGTCTGCGGCACCTTCCGATCGACGTGCTGAAGATCGACCGCTCGTTCGTCTCGGCCGTCGACACCGATCCGCAAGCGGCGACGATCGTCTCGGCGTTCATCCAGCTCGGTCAGGGGCTCGGCATGGCCACCCTCGCCGAAGGCATCGAGACCGAGGGCGAGTGGCGGTTCCTCGCCGAACGCGGTTGCGAGCTGGGGCAAGGCTTCTACTTCAGCCGTCCGGTGCCGGCCGCCGAACTCACCGCGCGGTTCGCCGCGGGGGAGATCGCGGTCGCACGGTAGGCTCCTGCAGGTCGTGATCGATGCACCACCCGACGATGTGCTGCGGGCGTTCGGGTCGGCCGGCCCGGTGGAGTCGCTTCGGGGCGGGGAGGGTGCGTGGAGGGCCGGCGACCTGGTTTTCAAGCCCGCCCCAGGTGACGCGGAGTGGGCGTGGCTGGGCGAGCACCTCCCGACCGTGCGGGGAGACGGTTTCCGGCTCGCCATGCCCGTTCCCACGCCGGACGAACGGTGGGTGGTCGACGGCTGGTGCGCGCAGATGGTGATGACCGGCGCACATCCCGCGACACCGCGGTGGCCCGAGGTGCTCGAGGTGTGTGGACGACTCCACGCTGCCTTGCGTGCCCTTCCGATCCCTCCCTTCCTGGGCGAGCGCACGCACCCCTGGTCGATCGGCGATCGGGTCGCGTGGCAGGAAGCTGCCCCCCCGCGTCGAGCATCCTGCGCTCGATCGCCTCCTCGCCATCCGCACGCCGATCGATCTGCCCTCGCAAGCGATTCATGGAGATCTCACCGAGAACGTGCTGTTCGCTGAGGGCGCCCCCCCCGCGGTGATCGACCCCACGATCTACTGGAGGCCTGCGGGGACCGCGCTCGCGATCGTCGTCTCGGACGCGCTCCAATGGTCCGGGGCCGAACCGGCCCCGTTCTTGGCGGCGGTCCGGCACGTCGACGAGTTCCCGCAGCTATTCGTTCGGGCGGTGATCACGCGCCTCGTCACGAGCCTCGAGTTCGGTCGGCGCGACGTCTCGTCGTTCGACCGCGTCGTCACCGTCGCCGAGTCGCTGGCCGGATAGGCTCTCACGATGTCGAGGACGCGGCTGCGCGCATCGACGAAAGCATCGTCGTTCACCGAGTCGGTGATCCGCGACATGACGCGGCTCGCCGACCGGCATGGGGCCATCAACTTGGGCCAGGGGTTCCCCGACTTCCCAGCGCCATCGGAGGTGAAGGACGCCGCGGCCCGGGCGATCGCGGCCGACCACAATCAGTACCCGGTCACGTGGGGGGTGCCGGCGTTCCGGGAAGCGATCGCCGCGGCGTACGCGCGAGATTACGGCTTGGAGATCGATCCGGAGACCGAGATCTGCGTCACGTGCGGGTCGACCGAAGCGATGATCGCATCGATGCTCGGCGTGCTCGATCCCGGTGACCATGTGGTGGTGTTCGAGCCTTTCTACGAGAACTACGCGCCGGATTCGATCATCGCCGGTGCCGTCACGCGGCACATCTCGCTGTCGCCGCCCGACTGGACCTTCGACGAAGCCGACCTCCGTGCGGCGTTCGAACCTCGGACGCGGGCGGTCGTGATCAACACGCCGAACAACCCGACCGGCAAGGTGTTCTCCCGTGCGGAACTCACGGTGATCGCCGCGCTCTGCATCGAGCATGACGCGATCGCGATCACCGATGAGATCTACGAACACATCACGTACGACGGGGCGAGGCACGTGCCGATCGCGACGCTCCCCGGCATGTCGGATCGCACGATCACGATCAGCGCGCTCTCGAAGACGTACTCGGTGACCGGCTGGCGGGTTGGGTGGGCGATCGCCTCACGGCGGCTGATGACGGGGATCCGGCCCGTGCACGACTTCCTCACGGTGGCGGCGCCGGCACCGTTCCAGGTCGCGGGGATCACAGCGATGCAGCTCCCCGGCACGTACTACGAGCGCATGCGCGCGGACTACGCCGAGCGCCGTGACGTGATGCTGCGCGTGCTGGCCGACTGCGGATTCGAGGTGGGATCGGCCCCCGAGGGCGCCTACTACGTGATGGCCGATTGCTCGCATCTCGGGCTGGGCGACGACGTCGCCACCGCGCGACACCTCGTCGAGCACGCGGGCGTCGCGACGGTTCCCGGGTCATCCTTCGTCTCGGTTGCGGCCGAGGGCGCCCACCTGTTGCGGTTCGCGTTCTGCAAGCGGGTCGAGACGCTGGTGGCCGCGGGAGAGCGCCTGAGGCGGCTCATCTAGTCTGAAGGAGACTAGTGGCCACCCGGCGGCTCGACGCCGTGCTCGACGATGTCGGCAAGGGTGATCGATCCCATCGACTCCTTGATGCCGGGTTTGAGATCTTGCCAGCGGAAGTGCAGCGGGCACGGGTGCTCCGTATCACATTCCTCGCGCCAGAAGATGCATGTTTCCCAGATCACGTCGTTGCCCTCGACGGCGCGGAGCACCTCGTCGAGCGCGACCCGCCCCGCAGGACGAGCGAGGGAATAGCCTTTTCCCCGCTGCGATCGCAGCACGCCAGCGAGTGCGAGCGATCGCAGGATCTTGGACAGGAACGGAGCCGGGAGGTGCGCCGACCGAGCGATCTCTCTCGCGTCCATCATCTCGTCGCCGGGCACCGAGGACAGCACGATCAGAGCCTCGATCGCGTATCGGCTGTCGCGGGTCAGCCGCATCGCCGCTCCTTCCGCGTGTCTCGCGCTACAGATCCTTGCGTGGCAGCGCCCATCGTGCCAGGAGCAGTGGTCCCACGGTCCACGCGACGAGGTCTGCGACGAGCAAACCGACCGTGCCCCAGCGGCCGAAGGTGGTGATCAGGTACGCCCCGAAGGGACCGAGTGCCGTGCCCTCGAAGTTCGTGCCCAGGAGCGCGAGGATGCGCCCCGACTCCAGTGGATTGATCAGGATCGCGGTCAGCAGCCCGGATGGCCCCATGTGCACGCTGGGAGCCAAGGCCGCGAGCGCGAGGTCGACGCCGAGAGAGAGCACGATCCATAGCCCCACGGCGACGGCAACTGCCTGTACACGGCTCGACACGATCGAGGAGACCGCCACGCCGATCGCGACGCTCGCCGCCGCCACGCCGAGGGTCGCGCCGATCAGCGTCACGAGTGCCGGCACGTCGGCCCCCCGCGCGACGCCTGAGAGGATCAGCATCGCCACACCGAACCCGACGCCCAGCGTCGTCCACAGCGACGCGGTCAGGCCGAGAAACGCTCCGACGGCGACCTGCGATCGACGAAGCGGCTGCGCGCAGATCATCGCCAGCAGACCTTGCTCGCGGGCCCCCGCGAGCGATCCGGCGCCGAGCAACAGACCCATCAGCGACGGCAGGAGCACGCCGAGGTTCACCAACGTTGCAGACGCGGGGCCGATGCCCGAGAGGCCGAGCTCCCGCACGGTCCGGAACGCAAGCAGCGTGACGGTCACGCAGAGCAGGCCGAAGACGACCGCCATGGTCAGCACCCAGCGCGCGCGAACGGCGTTGCGGTACTCCCACGACGCGATCACCGCAGTGGGCCCGGAGGTCACGAGCCCACCTGCTCATCGTCGCTCGGGAAGGGGTGCATGATCGTCGCGCCGACGCCGGAGAAGTCTTCCTCGCGCACGAGCCTCCCGTCGTCGAGGAACAGACCGACGTCGGCCACCGCCCGAAGCTCCGACGGTGACGGGCTCGAAACGATCGCCGTCACGCCGTCGCGCTCGCACAGCGTCGCGAGCATCTCCCAGAACACGGCCCGCCCGCGCTCGTCGAGGCTCGCGATCGGCTCGTCGAGCAGCAGCAGGGTCGGGTTCCCCACGAGCGCGATCGCCAGGGCGACGCGGTGACGTTGCCCCCCCGAGAGCTCGCCGATCCGATCGGTTCCCGCATTCAGGAAGCCCGCGGGGAGCGGAAGGCGCTGGGGATCGGCCCCGCGCAGACGGGCGAACAGGTCGATGACCTCATCGATCGTGGCGTGCTCCGGCAGTATCACGGTCTGGGCCAGGAATCCGATCGCACGCCGGGGTCCGGGCCGCGCGTCGAGTCGCTCACCGTGCAGCCGCACCTCGCCCTCGTAGCGCGCGAGGCCGGCCATGCACCGAAGCAAGGTGGACTTCCCGCTGCCGTTGGGACCCCCGAGTGCCGCGATCACACCCATGGGCAGGGTGAACGACACATCGTGCAGCCCCCATCCACCTCGATACACCTTGGTGACGTGGCGAACCTCGACGGGAACGGCGACACCGACCGAGGCAGCGCTCTCGCGCGGTCGACCCTCAGGCATCCGCCGTCACCGCCCCACGCGGCCGGCGTGCCCGAACCATCAGGAACAGGCAGGTCGCCGTCATCGCGAGCCCAGCGATCCAGATGGGAACGCCGGTGTCGTCGCGGTCCGCTCGAAGATCGGGGCCCATGGAGCGCACCGTCGGCGCCTGGTCTGACACGAGGGGGTCGCCGGGGGCCCAGCGCTCGCCGACCGAGGCCAGCAACCGGAAGGCCGGACCCGACGACAGCGCGAGCAGCAGTGGTTCCTGGGCAAGCAGTTCGCTCATGCGGCCGCTCCGCACGTACGCCAGATCTCCAGTGCCGTCTCCGTCGGCATCGAATCCGCCGTAGTCGCTCCAGTGGTTGCCGACCCCTTCAGGCGCGAAATCGGCCTGGGTGACCCCCTCGCCACCGAGGGTGACCTGGGTGGAGTTCTCGATGAACCCGTTCTCCGTGACGAGCACGTCGGTGGAGGGGCGCAACATCAGGCCGATCGCGTTCATCGCAATGGTGTTGCCCCTCACCATCGTCGGGTCTCCTCCGGTCCGTCCGGCGTCGTCGGTTTGTACACCGACGCGGTTGTCGGCGATCACGTTTCCTTCGATCGTGACCGAGCCGACGTCCTTCACGAGCACGCCGAAACCGGTCGACGGGCTTCCGGACTCCGTGATCGTGTTGGCCGCGACCGTGACGGGACCTCCATACATCAACACGAGGCCGGAAAGGTTCCCCTCCAGAACGTTGCCGCGTGCGACGAGGTCTTCGGCGTACATGTCGTGGATCGCGTAGCGGCTGTCGAGGATGCGATTGGCCTCGAGCGTGGCACGTCGTCCGTAGGAGATGTAGACGCCGTCGCGAGCGTGCTCGATCGTCGTATCGCGGATCACCGCGCCGTTCGTGTTCCACAACCAGATGCCGTCGCCACGGATCTGCGCCTCGGTCGTCACGCCGGTGCCCTGATCGTGGCTCGCATGCTGCTGCTGCTCCCGATCTGTCGCGCCGGCGTCGGTCACATGCGACTCGCCCACGATCGTGCCCTGTCCCCGGATGTCGACACCGTCGATCATCACGTCGTTCGAAAGTCGCACCGTGATCCCGATGTAGCTCTCGCGGATCGTCACGTCTTCGATGCGGGCGCGATGGGCCCCCTCCAGGAGCACTCCCGACGGCGCCTCGAGCGGGCCGTCCGCGGTGCCGGTGAGGCTCAGGTTGCGCACGGTGACGTCGGGAGAGGTGATCGTGACGATCGAGCCGCTCCCCGCACCATCGATTAGCACGTCACCGACGCCGACGAGGGTGATGGGACGGTCGATCGTGATCGGCCCCACGTACGCGGCCTCGGGCACCTCGAGCGTGCCACCGATCGGGGTGTCGGCGATCATCACCTGCAGGTGCTCGGACGGCATGGAAACCCTGCCGTCGGCCGTGACGGAATGCCCGTCCATCGGTTCGGCGGGGGAGGTGTCGTGATCGCCGTGGGTCTCCTGGGAGAGCGCCGCCGGGCCGGTCAGGAGCAGGGCGGTCCAAACCGCGAGCACGAGGAGGCGAGTGGCGGTCATACGCGCCCGGCCTCCTTGAGCTCCCGGTATTCCTCGTCCGACACGTAGACCGCCCTCCGTCGCCAACGGTCGTGGGCCCATTCGGCGAGGCCCGGGCCGAACGTGACGAGGAAAGCCGCCAGCGTGATGAACCAGAGTGCCTCACCCGGGTAGGCCCACGTGGTGAAGTTCAACACCTTCGTCGGGCCGACGACGAGGGGGGTGAACGGCTCGACCCTGATCGCGGCATCGGGCTGCACGCTCTGTCCGTACTGCCACAGACGGAACTGGATGTCGGCGAGGGTGCCGATCGGGACGAGCCAAAGGGCGATCTTGGCGAGGCGGGCGACCAGGTGTCGCGGAGGAAGCAGCGTGGCGAGCGCCACCGCGACGAGCGCGAGGAGCACCACCGGCCCCCAGAACGCGATCTCCGGAGCGTCGGCGTTCGAGAACGCCTGCATGCCCACGTAATGGTTCAGCTGGTTGACCTGGTCGATGTCGCCCTGCACACCGTTGCCGTAGGCGGTGAGTCGCAACGGCCCGAGGGGTGGAGGGAACTGGGGGGCGGTGAGCCTCGCCTGCCACACGGGCAATCGCCAGGCGAGGAGGACCAGGATGGCGGACACGATCCCCAGCGCGATCCGCAGGCCGCGCCGCTCGCGGAACGGGGTTCGCGCCGCCATCCTCGTCAGCTCCCTCGCACCCTTCGCTAGCCGACCGTCAGCGTGCCGACCATCGTCGTGGGGTGCGACAGGCAGTTGTAGGTGTATGTGCCTGCCGCTAGTGCGGGCACCTCGTAGACGGCGGTATCCGGCCCCGTGATCAAAGCGTTGCCTTCGGGCGCGAACACGGGAGTTGCCGACGTGTCGTCGCCTTCGAAGATCTGGACGTTGTGCGGGATGCCGTCGTCATCGTTGTTGAAGGTGATCGTGAACGGCGTGTCAGCCGGGGCACTCAACGTCGTCTCGGTGAAGCCCGCATTCGCTGCGTCGACGGGCGCGGTGATCGTGAGCTCGCTGCTGCCGCCCGTGTCGTCGGGGGGCGCACTCTCCGTTTCGGTCGAGGTGTCGGTTCCCGTGTCGCCGGTCCCTGCGTCGTCACTTCCGCCGCAGGCAGCGAGGGTCATCGCCAACACCACCGCGAAGATCAGGGTCATCCACTTCGCTTTCATCGTCGCTCCCTTTCGTTCGCTCGCTCGTCCGTGTCTTCCCAGAGGCTTGTCGGGTGCCGCGATCGCGGCGCCGCTCACGGCGCGACCTCGAGCCATCCCTGCATCTCCAGGTGCAGCGCGGAGCAGAATTCCGAGCAGTACATCGCGAAGGTGCCGGGCCTCGTCAGGGGTAGGTCGATGTTCACGACCTCGCCAGGGTCGATCGAGGCCTCGATGTTGTATGCGGGGATCGCGAAGCCGTGGGTGGCATCCGGCGTTTGCTCGACGTTCGTCAGGTGCAGCCGAAGCGTGTCGCCCTGCTTGGCCTCGATCACGTCGGGCGTGAAGTGCGAGCGAAGCGCGCTCATGTACACGTGCAGGTCGGTGCCCTTTCGCTCTACCCGCTCCTCACCGGCCACGATCGCGAAGTCGGACTTCGACCACGTCAAGGGGTCGGTGCCCGGCTCGTAGGTCTGGATCACGCCCGTGAGCTTGTCGCGATGGATCATCTGCACGTAGTGCGGCTCCCCCATGCCGATCGGCATGTCGAGGAGCACAGTCATCTTCTCTCCGGACAGATCCACCAATTGGAAGTTCTGCGGGTGCAGCGTGCCGACCGGTGCGAACCGGTCGATCGACCACTTGTTCAGCGCGACCAAGTACTTGCCGGCGGGTTGCACCGTGTCGCCCTCGGCAGTGACGAGGTGTCCGATGTTGTACTGGACCGGAAGGGTCTCGACGAGCTTGAAGGCGTCGTCGCCCTCGTGGCCGGCCTTCGGCCCCAGCGACCATTTCGCAACCGCCGTGTCGATGAACAGGGACGTGTAGGCGTAGCCCTGGTCGTCGAACTGGCTGTGCAGCGGCCCGGCGCCGAGCTCGACCTGCGCCTCGAGCACCGAGTCGAGCGTGAGGATCGGCACCCCGAACGGGTCGGTGCCCTCGTAGTCCTGGTTGGCGATCGCCTCCTTGATGCGCTCGGTCGAGTACACGTTGCCGTTCGGATCGAGCTTGCCGCTCACGACGATGTAGTCGCCGGTCGGGCTCACGTCGACGCCGTGCGGGTTCCGCGGCTCGGGGGCGAAGTGCAGGATGCCTTCGGACGCTGCCGCCTCGAGCGGGATGACCGTCATGCCGTTGAGCGTCTTCAATCCGGTGCCCGCCTTGACGAACGCCTCCGCCTGTTGCCAGTCGATGATGTTCAGCAGGTCGTAGTCGTTCTTCGTGGCGCTCGACTCCAGCGACGCCGCAGGGTCGGAATGTCCATCGTGCAGGTTGCCGCCGGTCGCCATCTCGGTGTTGTACGTGTTGATGAACCCGAGCCCGAAGCTCGCGAGCTTCCCGGCGTCGGCGAGGTCCTGCGTGTACGGGGGCAGCTCGATCTGGAAGCTCTCGTCCATCACGAACCGGCCGGTTTCCTGATCGATGCGAAGCCACGTCGAGAATCCTCGGAAGTCCTCCTTGTACCGGGACAGCGGGGCGTACCCGCTCTCGGTCACCGGGCAGGGAGTCATCGACGAAATGTGCACGTACTCGCTGTTGGGCGTCACGAAGCAGCCGCCGTGCGACGTCTGCAGGTTGGGGATGTCGAGGATCTGCTTCGTCTTGAAGTCGCGCAGGTCGACCATGCCGATGCGGCCGTTGGCCCGGTCGTTGATGTAGACGAACCGGCCGTCGTACATGCCGTCGGTCTCCGAGATCGCGGGGTGGTGGGTGTCGCCCCAGCGGAGCCTCTCGCTCTTGGCGGCGTCGGCGCCCTCGGTGAGCACCTTGTCTCCTTGATCGGTGCCGTAGCCGTATCCCTGCCATGCGTTCGGCGTGAACACGGGGATCTCCTTGAGCATGCGCATCGAGGGCACGCCGATCACGTACAGGTTCCCGGAGTGACCGCCCGAGGAGATGATGAAGTACTCGTCGAAGACACCGCCGGGCACGTAGGTCTTGAGCGCAGCTTCCGCTTGCGCGCCGTCGAGGCCGCGGTCGCCCGCGATGCCGCTGAGGTCGCCGCCGCTCGAGGAACCGAAACCGACGCGGGCGCCGACCACTCCGACCGCGGCCCCGCCGACCATCATGCCGAGCGCGGCTCGGCGCGAGACCGTCGGTCCTCGACGCCTGATCGGCCGCTCGCCGGGAGGCGGGAGTTCGGTCTGCTCGTCGGTGCTGTCGAACCGCTCTCCGTCCTCACCCATCGTGAACCCCCTTGCTCGGGCTGGCCTCAACGGACCAGTTCACTCTGTTAGACGTGGCGAACGTAGCGCTCGAGGCAGCGATCGGGTGAGGCTGGAGGTCCCGGGGTGGCCAGGACCATCGGACCGCCTGCCGCTAGCGGGTCTGCGGGAGGTCGGCGAGCGATCGACCGGGGGCGAGCACGTGGGCCGGGTCGAACGATCGCTTGAGTCGACGGAGCACGTCGGCGCCCCGGACGTCCGCGCTTCCCAGCCCGCCAGGACCCCGAACCACGGGGGCGATGCCGCCGGCGCGCTCGGCCCGTCGACGCAGTTCCCCGAGCTCGTCCTCGTTCGCGGCGACGACCCATGCCAGCCCGACCCCGGCGAGCGCGGCGTAGGTCGTCGTCGCGGAGACGACGCCGACCAGGCGCGACGGAGCCACCGCGACCTCTGCGATCGTTGCGTCGCCGGGCCATGTCCACCACGGCGCCCGGGGGAAGGAGGGAAGGTCCTCGGGGGTCGAGGCGGGAGCGAGTCGTGTGACCGCCGCTGCGAGTTCGTCGACCTCGCCGGCCCACCCCTCCAGACGCACCTCGACCGCGTCGGTGGTTGCGACGACTCCTGCCGCGAGCGTGACCTCGGAGGCGATCGCCGTGGCGAGGGGGAGATCGCCCGGGGCGGTGAGCGTCAGGCGACGTTCGGGCAGCGGCCGCACCTTCAACGCCACCTGCGTGATCACCCCCAGCGTTCCGAGCGATCCGGCCGCGAGGCGGTGCAGGTCGTAGCCGGTCACGTTCTTCACCGTTCGTGCGCCGCTGCGAACGAGGCGGCCGTCACCGGTCACGAACTCCATCTCGACGACGGTGTCGCGCAACGGACCCACCCGCATGCGCCGGGCAGACGACGAACCCGACGCGATCACGCCGCCGACCGTCGCCTCGGGCGGTGCGTCGGCCGGCCATTCCTGGCCGTGCTCGGCGAGCATCGCGCCCAGCGCGTCGCACCGCATGCCGGCCTGCACGACCGTGAGCATCTCGGCGGGCTCGTAGGCGACCACTCCGTCGAGCTGGGTGGTCCAGAGCTCGGCGTCGACGCCGCTCGGGTTGCCCTTGTCGATGTGCCGGCGCCCGCCGACGACGAGCACTCGGCGCCCGGACGTACTCGCCTCGCGGAGCGCGTCGGCCACGTCGGCCGCCGTGCGTGGGTGGATCAGATCCACGAGCCCTCCGGCAGATCGGCGGCGTCGGCCGCGGCGACACCGGAGCCGGCGGCGGCGACCGCGAACTCCCCGCAGCGCGCGCCGTCGGGCAGCACCTTGCGAGGGTTCATGCGGCCGTCGGGGTCGAACGACGATCGCAGGCAGGCTTGCGCCTCGAGGTCCTCGTCCGTGAACACAAGCGGCATGAAGTCGCGTTTCTCGAGCCCGATGCCGTGCTCGCCGCTCAACGCGCCGCCTGCGTCGACGCACAGCCGCACGACCTCGTCGCTGGCCCGCAGGACCCGCTCGAGCGTGCCGGGCACCGAGCGATCGAACGAGAACAGCGGGTGCAGGTTGCCGTCTCCGGCATGGAACACGTTCGTGACGATCAGACCGTGATGTTCGGCGATCGCGTAGACCCCGCGCATCACTTCGACGAGCTTCGTGCGCGGGACGACGCAGTCGTGCAAGTGGTAGTGGGGTGCGATCTGCGCGATCGCTCCGAACGCGGACTTCCTGCCCTTCCATAGCCCGGCGCGCTCGGTCTCGTCGGCGGCGATGCGCACGCTGGAGACACCGTGGTCCGCCGCCGCTTCCTCGACGCGCCGCGTCTGCTCGGTGACGCCCGCCTCGGTGCCGTCGACCTCGACGAGCAGGACGGCCGCCGCGTCGACCGGATACCCGGCATGAGCGAAGTTCTCCACGGCGCGCACGATTCCCCGATCCATCATCTCGAGCGCCGCGGGCACCACGCCGCCGGCGATGATCGCCGAGACCGTAGCGGCGCAGGCATCGACGGAGTCGAACCCGAAGAGCATCGTGCGCACCGCGGGTGGGACCGGCAGGATGCGCACGCACACCCGGGTCACGACGCCGAGCGTGCCCTCGCTGCCGACGATCACGCCACGCAGGTCGTAGCCGGGGGCCTCGGGCCCTTCGGCTCCGAATCGCTCGAGCGATCCGTCGGCCATCACCATGTCGACCGCGAGCACGTGCGCGCTCGTCACGCCGTAAGCCAGGCAGTGCGGGCCGCCTGCGTTCGTGTTGACGTTGCCTCCGATCGAAGAGGTCTGTTGGCTCGACGGGTCGGGGGCGAAGGTCCAGCCCCGTGTCCGAAGGTGGTTCGCGAGATCGAGGTTGGGGACGCCGGGTTCGACCCACGCGAGTCGATCCTCGGGACGGACCTCCACGATCCGCGTCATGCGCGCGGTCGCGACGACGAGCGAGTCACCGATCGGGGTCGCCCCACCGGCGAGCCCGGTGCCACTGCCGCGCGGCACGACCGGCAGGCCGTACGTTGCGGCGGCACGGACGCACGCTTGCACCTGTTCGGCCGTGGTCGGCAGGGCGACGAGCGCGCACCCGCCCTCGACCATCGAGGCATCGCGCGCGTACAGCCGGCGGCCCAGTGGGTCGGCGATCACGGCGTCCGGGCCGAGGGCGGCTTCCAGCTCTCGGCGGGCGGCGTCGACGTCGGCCATGACGGCAGGCTACCGTTCGCGCGTGGGTGCCTGGGCCGAGCTCGAGGTGGCGGACCCCTCGCTCGCCGCGTTCGGGCGGCGACGGTTCGAGGGCAAGGTCGTGTTCCACGCGACGCTCAGATCCGACGGTGCCCCCCGCCTGCACCCGGTCTCGCCGTGGTTCAGCGCGGGGCTGCTGCTCGTCGGGTTCCGCGGCCACAGCCCCAAGAACCGGGAGGTTTCGATCGACAGTCGGTACGCGATGCACTCGGTGATGGAGGCCGGCGACCATGAGGGAGCAGGCGGCGAGTTCCTCGTGCGCGGCTGGATGGAACAGGTCTCGTCCGACCACCCGGGGGCGATCGCTGTGCCGTACGAGGTCGACTACGAGCTGGCGATCTACGCCTGTTCGATCGAGGAAGCCGTGGGGACCACCTACGACGGCGATCGTCCGGTGTATCGACGCTGGAAGGGGTAAAGGGCGCGCCGTCAGGCGACGCGGCCGGGCGAGCCGTCAGCCGCGGTGAACGGCAATCCCTCGGCGGCCCAGGCCTCCATGCCGCCGGCGACGTTGTAGGCCTCGAACCCCCGCGCCTGCAACATCATCGTGGCGAGCTCGCTGCGGTTGCCGCTGCGACAGATCACAGCGATCGGGATGGACTGGTCCAGCTCGGAACCGGCGCCCGCCATGATCGAGTTCAACGGCAGGTACACGGCGCCCTCGACGCGGCCGGCTTCCCATTCGTAGAGCTCGCGGCAGTCGACGAGCTGGATCTCTGCGAGCCGCTCGTGCACGGTGCGGACGGCGGTGAGTCCCTCGTTGGTGGTCTGGTCGCTCATCGCAAGTGCGAAATCCTACCAGTGGGGTTGGGTTCGCCGGTCGCCGTTTCCTCAGGCGCCGGCGTCGACCGCGGCTCGGAACGCGGCGAGCGCATCTTCCCCGAACAGCACGAAGCGCACCTGCTCGACATCGGTCTCCGCGCGCATCACCGAGGTGATCGCGATCGGGGCCGCCAGCGCAATCGGGTAGCCGTAGGAGCCCGTCGAGATCGCCGGGAAGGCCACGCTTCGGGCCCCGAGCTCGTCGGCGACCCGAAGCACCGAGCGGTGGCACGACGCGAGCAGGTCGGAGGCGCGCTCATGAGCCGAGTACACCGGACCGGCCGTGTGGATGATCCACCGGGCGTCGAGATCCCCGGCGATCGTCGCGACCGCGTCTCCCGTCGGGAGCGGGGGCTCTCCTCGCTCCGCGATCACCCGTTCGCGGTCGGCGAAGGCGTCGCGGCCAGCGGCTCGCGTGATCGCATCATCGACGCCTCCACCGGGCAGTAGGGCCGAGTTCGCCGCGTTCACGATCGCGTCGACCGATTCCTGCGTGATGTCGCCGAGGATCAGCTGGATGCGCATCGACACCAGACCATCGTACGAAGCGGCCGGCCGTCGCCCTGGGTAGGCTCCACGACGTGGACCTCGATCTGCTGGTGCTGGGCGATGTGAACCCCGACCTCGTGCTCCGTGGCGGCGAGGTCGTGCCCGCCTTCGGCCAGGCGGAGCGGCTCGTCGAGGAAGCTCGTCTCACCGTCGGGGGCTCGGGCGCGATCATGGCGTGCGGGGCGGCCCGGCTCGGGCTGCACGTGGCCGTCGCCGGAGTCGTGGGCGACGACCTGTTCGGCGCCTACATGCGGGACCGGCTGGTCGCGCGTGGGGTCGACGTGCGCGGTCTCACGGTCGATGCCGATCGCGCGACCGGGGTCACGGTGGTTCTCGCGAGCTCCGACGATCGCGCGATGCTCACCGCTCCCGGTACGACGGGCGTCCTCAACGGTTCGCTCGTCGACCTCGACCTGCTTCGGTCGGCTCGGCACGTGCATGTGAGCTCGTATTTCCTTCAGCGAGGGCTCCGGCCGGACCTGCCCGACCTTCTCGCCGCGGCGCAGAGGGCCGGCGCATCGACCTCGGTCGACCCCAACTGGGATCCGGATGGCGAGTGGGACGGCGGCCTCCGAGCCCTCATGCCTTCGGTCGACGTGCTCCTGCCCAACGAGGTCGAGGCTCGGCAGCTCGCGCACATCTCGGATCTCGACGCCGCCATGGCGGCGCTGCGCGACCGAGGTCCGTTGGTCGTCGTGAAGGCGGGCGCCGACGGCGCGATCGCGCTCGGGCCCGGCGAGCGTGTGTCGTTGACGGCGGTGCCGGTCGATGCCGTCGACACCACGGGCGCCGGCGATTCCTTCGATGCCGGGTTCGTCGCAGCGATGCTCGGAGGCGAGCCCCTCGAACGTTGCCTCGCGATCGCGAACGCGTGCGGAGCGTTGTCGACTCGGGCCGTGGGGGGCACCGATGCCCAGCCGACGATGCAGGAGGCGCTCGAGGCGATCGAGCGTGGGAGCGCGGCATGATCACCTGCCTGGCCGCGAACCCTTCGGTCGACAAACTCTTCGAGATCCATCGCCTCGTGCGCGGCGACATCCATCGTCCCAGCGGGTTCGTGCAGGTCGCCGGGGGCAAGGGGCTCAACGCCGCACGCGCGGCCCACGCGTTGGGTGCCAAGGCGGTCGCGGTCGCCTTGTTCCGCGGGCACACGGGGAAGTGGATCGAGGAGGCGCTCACCGCCGAAGGCGTCACGGTGCGGGGAGTGTGGACGCACGGTGAGAATCGCTCCTCGTTGTCCGTGGCCGATGGCGAGACGGGGGGCATGACTGAGTTCTACGAGCACGGGTCCGATGTGCCGCTGGCGTCGTGGGCCGATCTGCTGCACGCCGTGGAATCGACGTGGACACCCGGGGGATGGCTCACGATCAGCGGCTCCACTCCGGTCGGCGCCCCCGACAGCGGCTATCGCGACCTCGTCCGCGATGCCAGGATCGAGGGGGTGCGCGTGGCGCTCGATGCCGAGGGCGAACGCCTGCGGCTCGGCCTCGAATCGCATCCTGAGGTCGTGAAGGTGAACTCGTCGGAGGCCGGCGATCTGCTCGGCGTGCCCACCTCGCGACGGGACGATGCGCTGGCCTCGGCCGCGAAGCTCCGCGATCTCGCGGGGGGAGACGGCCACGCGGGCGTGGTGACGAGAGGCGCCGAAGGGGTCGTGCTCGCCACTCCCGACGGCACGCTGTACGAGGGCAGGCTGTACGTACGGGGTCGGTATCCGGTCGGCAGCGGCGACTCGTTCCTGGCCGGGCTCGTCACGGCGCTCGACCGCGGTGACGACTGGGAAGCCGCCCTCCGGCTCGGGCTCGGCGCGGCGACCGCCAACGCCGAGATGCCGGGGGCGGGCCGGCTCGACCCCGCCCGCGCGGCCGAGCTCGCCGGCCAGGCCGAGGTGCGACAGGCCTAGCGCGCCGCATACTGTCGGGCTGGAGCACGCGTCCGTGGGGAGGCTTCATCGTGGTGGGTCAGCGCACGCCCGAGATCCGACCCGACGCCGCCGTGCGAGGCCTCTTCCTCACGTTCGGGTTCGTGATCGCGGCGTTCTTCCCGTTCCTCGCCCTCTACCTCGACGACAAGGGGCTCTCCGGCAGCGACATCGGACTCGTGATCGCGGCCATGGCCGTTGCTCGCGTCGTGCTGAATCCGCTGTGGGGACACCTCGCCGACGCGACGCTCGGGCGCCGAACGTCGCTGCAGATCGGGGCGTTCCTGTCGGCATGCTTCGGCTTGGTGCTCGCGGGGGTCGACGGCGTCGTGGCGATCGCCGTGGCCTCGTTCCTGCTCGCCGGGGCGATGGTGAGCACCGGTCCCAACATCGATGCCATCACGCTCGAGCATCTCGGCGCCGACCGCATGAGCGATTACGGCAAGGTCCGGTCGTGGGAAAGCGTCACGTATGCGATCGGGTGTCTGACGCTGGGCTGGACCTTCGAGACGGTCGGCATCGGGTGGGAGATGCCGTTCTACGCGCTCGCCAGCCTGACGGTGTTCGTGTGGTCGTTCACGCTTGTCCGCGACACCGCCCGACACGAGGCTGCCAGTGGCGGAGGCAGGCTGGGCACCGTGGGTGCGATGTTCCGACATGCCCCCCGCTTCTGGGGGTTCCTCGCGGCGGTGTTCCTCGTGTGGACAGGGTTCAACGCCGCGTGGAACTTCATCGCGTTGAAGATCGTCAGCGAGGGCGGCGGGCCGCTGCTCGTCGGCATCGGCACCGCGGTCGGCGGGTTGATCGAGGTGCCGATGATGCGGTCGAGCTCCCGGTTGCAGGCGCGGCTCGGTCTGCGGCGCGTCTACGTGCTGGGGTGCGTCGTCTACGCGATCGGATTCCTGCTGTGGGGGTCGATCTCCAACCCAACGATCGTGTCGCTGCTCACCGTGCTGGAAGGCGTGGCCTTCAGCATGCTGTTCACCACGGGCGTCGTCGTGGTCGGGCGCTTGCTGCCGTCGTCGCTGTACTCGACGGGC
>JAOUEA010000205.1 GCA_029858935.1 Actinomycetota bacterium | reverse complement strand
GCGGTGCACGACAACGGCCGCGACGATATCTACGAAGGCACGTACGAAGGCCTCTACTGCGTCTCATGTGAGGCGTACTACACCGAGGACGACCTGATCGAGGGCAACTGTCCGATCCACGGGCGACCCGTCGAACAGATGCGTGAGCAGAACTACTTCTTCCGGCTCTCGGCCTACCGGGACCGACTCCTCGACCACTACGCGGCGAACCCGACCGCGATCGAACCCGAGCAACGCCGTAACGAGGTGATCAGTCTGATCGAGGGGGGCCTGCAGGATTTCTCGATCAGCCGCACGACGTTCGACTGGGGGGTGCCGGTGCCCTGGGATCCCGAACACGTCACCTACGTCTGGTTCGACGCGCTGACCAACTACGTCACCGCCGCGGGGTATGCCGACGACCCTGCCCGCTTCGCGTCGGTCTGGCCTGCCGACATCCACATGATCGGGAAGGACATCCTGCGGTTCCACGCCGTGTATTGGCCGGCGATGCTGATGGCCGCCGGCATCGAACCGCCGACCCAGGTGTGGGCGCACGGGTACCTGCTCGTGGGCGGAGAGAAGATGTCGAAGACGAAGCTCACGGGTATCCACCCGTTCGAGTTGATCGACCACTTCGGAGTCGACTCCTACCGCTACTACTTCATGCGCGAGATCTCGTTCGGCAACGACGGGAACTTCTCCTGGGAGTCGATGACCGAGCGCCACAACGCCGATCTCGCGAACGGTCTCGGCAACCTCGCGAGCCGCGTGCTCGCGATGCTCTCGAGCTACTTCGACGGCCGGGTGCCCGAACCGCGCGAGTCCGGGGCCGAGTCCGACCTGCCGACCGTGATCGAGGACGCTCTCCACCGCTACGACCAGCACATGCTGGCGATGCGGCTGCAGCCCGCGCTCGTCGCCGTGTGGGACATCGTCGCTCGTGCCAACCACTACCTCGTCGAGAAGGAGCCGTGGAAGCTCGCGAAGGACCCGGCCCGCCGTGCCGAGCTTGCGAGCGTCCTCTACGCGGCTGCCGAGACCCTCCGTGTGTTGGCGATCGCGATCGCACCCATCATGCCCGGCGCCGCAGCGAGGCTCTGGGAGCAGCTCGGCGTGGCCGAGCCCCTCGTCGAGCAGCGGCTGCCCTCCGCCGGTGCCTGGGGCAGGCTCGAGATCGGTACCGAAACCGTCAAGGGGGAGTCGCTCTTCCCGCGACTCGGGGTCGACTGACCCACAGGGACCGACAGCGCCGACACGCACGGAGTTTTCCACCCCCCTGCAGTTCGGGGTGAGGCTTCCGAGAATCATGTTTCACGTGAAGCTCCCCCCATCGACCGCATGTGGAGACCCGTGTAATCTCGGCGCTCGTGACCGACCGGAACCTTCAACTCGCGGCTGACACCGGAGCCGTCGACACCCACTGCCACCTGTTCCTGCTCGACCTGGAACCTGCAGATGTGGTCGAGACCGCGAGGGCCGCAGGCGTCGATCGGCTGATCTGCGTCGGGGTCGACGTCGAAACGAGCGCCACCTCGACCGAGTACGCCGACGCGCTCGAGGGCGTGTTCGCCACGGCTGGAATGCATCCGCACGACGCAGCCGGCTTCGACGCGATCGCCGCCGCCCGCATCGAGGAGATGCTCTCCGACCCTCGAGTGATCGGAGTGGGGGAGTGTGGACTCGACTACTTCCGGATGCGTTCGTCCGTGGACGATCAGATCCGAACGCTCCGCACCCACATCGCGTGGTCGAACGAGACAGCCAAGCCGATGGTGGTGCACGTGCGCGACGCTTGGCCCGACGTGCTTCGAGTACTCGATGAGGGTTCGGCCGAGCACGTGGTTGTCCACTGCTTCTCCGGTGATGCCGAGATCGCGCGTGAGTGCGCCGCGCGTGGCTACTTCACGAGCTTCGCCGGCAACGTGACCTATCCGAAGAACGAACACCTGCGACAAGCGGCCGCCGCCGTGCCCATGGATCGATTGTTGGTCGAGACCGACTCGCCGTTCCTCGCACCGCAGAAGAAGCGCGGCACGGACAATCACCCCGCGAACGTGATGATCACCCTCCTCGAGCTCGCGCGCGTTCGCGACGACGACGTTGCATCGCTCGTCGCGGCGACGGCAGCGAACGCGCGCATCGCCTTTCCCGGCCTTCGCTGAGCGCCAGCGGCTCTCCCGGGCGGTCGAACATACGTTCGGTATCAAGGTTGCAGTGAGGGTTGAGGGTTTGTTAGCGTGCGCTTCCGTACGTGAAGGCTTCGGTCCGGCTTCGCCGCTTCCCCGCGGAGCCTTCCTCGAGAAGCGTGGAGGAAGGTTTGCCGATCCGCCCCACCAGGCTCCGCCGCTTGCGGATCCACCGAGCGATCATGGCCGCCACCGTCGTGGTCGGCGTCGTGCTCGTCGCCGGTGTCGTGAACCTGTCGCTGCGCAAGCACGTGAACCTCGTCGTCGACGGCGAACACCAGACCGTGTCGACGACGTCGGACTCCGTGCAGGATCTGTTGATCGACGAAGGCATCACGCTCTCGTCAGCGGTCCTGGTGCAGCCGTCGCCGGCGAGCGTGATCGCCGACGGCATGACGGTGGTGGTCAATCCCGCGCGCGTCGCCTCCGGCGCCGAGGCGTTCCTGTCGGCGAGCGCGGCGAACGCCACGGGGGGGACCCCCGCGGTCTTCGAAAGCTCCACAGATGTGGGGGTCTGGGTGATGGCCGGGACGAGCGAAGCTTCCGTGTCTTTGACGGACCAGCTCGTCGAGAGTGACTTCTCCGCCTCGAGCGCCGGAACGTCCCCGGTCGTGTCCGTGCAGGCCGTCGTGCTGGGGAAGGTGCGCGACGTCTTGACCAACGCGGACACGACCGGGGAACTCCTCTCGGCCATGGGGATCCATCCCGACGCTGACGACCGCGTTCGGCCATCACTCCAGACCCCCCTTCACGCCGGCACGACCGTGACCTTCGACGAGGTGCGCGTCGTGACGAAGATGGAAGCGATCACGATCCCGTTCCGCGTCCACACCGAGTACACGCCGAGCATGACGCCGGGAACCCCCGCCAAGGTGCTCGAGGAAGGCCGGGACGGTCGCGGCATCGGCACGTTCGTGGTGACCAAGGTCAACGGTGAGGTCGACTCGCGGCAGCTGATCGGACGGTGGGTCGAGCGAGCGCCGGTCACCGAACAGCGGTTGTCGCCGCCCCAATCGATGTACGGCGGCACGACCGACGTTCCGGGAGCGGTGAGCGATACGCAGGCCGGCTTGGCGACGTGGTACGACCCGCCGTGGTCGGGTCTGACCGCCGCTCACCCGACCTTGCCGTTCGGAACACGCGTCACGGTGACCGACACCGACACCGGCCGTTCCGTTACCGTCACGATCAATGACCGCGGACCGTTCGGCCCGGGAAGGATCATCGACCTCTCACCCGAGGCGTTCTCGATCCTCCAACCGCTCGGGGCCGGGGTCCTCGACGTCTCGATCGCCTGGTGACGAGCCCGCGGCGGCGGACGGGCTCGGCGCGAGCGCGGTCCGCGACCTCGCCGCCCGCCACGGCATCCGGCCGACGAAGTCGCTCGGCCAGCACTTCCTGATCGACCCGAACCTCGCGAGAGCCCTCGCAGCGGACGCAGAAGTGACCGCCGGCGACCGTGTCGTCGAAGTCGGCGCAGGGCTCGGGTCGCTGACGGTCGCACTCGATGCCGCTGGCGCGACCGTGACGGCCGTGGAATTCGATCGCCGACTCATACCAGCCCTCGAGGAGATCACGGCGCGGCGCCTGTCGGTGCGCGTGCTCCAAGCCGACGCGATGAAGCTCGACTGGAACGCTGAGCTCGTCGGAGGGCCGTGGACCCTGTGCGCCAACCTCCCGTACAACATCGCCGTGCCGCTCGTGTTGGACACGCTCACCGATGTCCCGGCGATCGTCCGGTGGGTCGTGATGGTCCAGCGAGAGGTCGGCGAGCGGCTTGCCGCGTCGGCCGGCCAGGAGTATTTCGGCGCCGTGAGCCTGCGCGTCGCCCACCGAGCAACGGCGAAGATCGTGCGCCGCGTCCCCGCGTCTGTGTTCTGGCCCAGGCCCACGGTGGATTCCGTCGTCGTTCGGCTCGATCGACTCG
>JAOUEA010000204.1 GCA_029858935.1 Actinomycetota bacterium | reverse complement strand
GGACGCGGCCAGCGCGACCTCCATCTCGCGAAGGTCGGTCTGGGTTTCGATCACGAGCAGGTCGGCGCCGGCGGCAGCGAGCGCGGAGGCCTGGGCTCGGTAGGCATCGAAGGCGTCCTCCGGTTGCAGGCGCCCGTACGGAGCCAGCCGAACGCCGAGCGGACCCATCGACCCGCCTACGAGCGCTGCCCCGGCACGCCTGGCGGCCTCGACGCCGGCGACGTTCAGCCGGTCCACCTGCTCGCCGAGGCCATGCTGGCCGAGCCTGAACCGGTTGGCGCCGAACGTGTTCGAGATCACGAGCCGCGCCCCCGCATCGATCGACGCCCGGTGCAGCGCTTCGACCCGCTCCGGCTCCTCGAGGTTCCAACCCTCGACGCAGCCAGCGACCGGGATGCCGACGGACAGGAGCCCCGTGCCGGTCCCTCCATCGGCGAGGAGCGGAGCCTGCGCCAGCAGCGCATGCAGGGAGGATCTGTCCATGAGGCGATGCTCCCAGACGGCGACCCCTTCCCGACCGTGGCCCGAGCGGGGCGCCGTTTCCTCTCTCGACGGTACAACGGCGCGTGGGTACCATCCCGGTCGATGCCCATTCGCTGGCCCACCGCCGGGGCGATCGCGGCCTCGCTGCTGGCTGCATGCACCGCGGCGCCCTCGGTGAGCGACATCCCAACCCCCACCCCCACTGCGTCTCCGAGCGCGAGCGCCATCAGGATCGAGGACGTGGAGATCGCCCCCCTGCGGATCGAGGAACCCGACTGGAAGGCGAGCGGGGTCAACTGGGCGCTGGAGCTCTCGTGGCAAGCGCCCGTTGACGCGGTCATCGACCACTACGAGGTGCGGCGGAACGGAGTCACGGTCGCCAACAGCGTCGGCGAGGAGACCTTCCGCGACGACGGCGTCGAACCGGGAGCGCGCTATCGATACGAGGTCGTCGGGGTCGATGCCGACGGTCGCCAGACGATGGCGGCCGTCTCTTCGATCAAGACGCGCGCACCGAAGCTCTCCGTGGCTCGGCTCGAGGGGACGTTCGCGGTGAGGATGACCGTGCGCCGTTCATCCGGCACCAAGAACCCCGTGCGTGGCAGGGACATCACCTTCGGTTTCGACCCAACGTGTCGATCGGGGGCATGCTCGGTTCGCTGGACGGTGGGACGAGCGCGCACCAACGGCATCCTCCGGCGCATGCGAGCGATGTACGTGGCGAAGCTGAGAACGCCGCTGTTCGTGCGCAACTGCTTCGGCGACGTGATCCGCGAAGCGCTCGACGTGCGGCTCAAGGTGACGAAAGCCGCTCCGTTGGGCGATGCATGGCGCGCCACGAAGATCGAAGGCACGATCGCGGAGGTCTCGTCGTACCGTGGGTGCAAGACCGCGACGATCGGATGGACCGTGCACGGATCGCTCCAGAGTTGATGGAACGGATGACCCACGATGAACGCAGGCCAGCCCAACCCCTCCTACCCCAATAGCATCGCCGAGCCCGACACGCCCGCACGGCGCGATCGTCGCTTGGCGACGGTGCTCCTGGTATCAGCGGTCGTCGTGCTCGTCGCCGGTGTGCTGTGGTTCACGCGTTCGCCAGGGCCGCCGACGGCGCCGGTGGCCCTGCGAGTAGCCGCTGAGACGTGCGACGAGCCCTGCGACGCCATCAAGCCGAGCGTCACCATCGAGTGGACGCCTCCGGAGCGAGGCGCGACCGCCACCGGATATCGGCTGCTCCGCGACGGTGCCCCGCTCGAGGTCGAGCTCGACGGCACACAGCGCATGTTCGTCGACGAAGACGTCACGATCGGAGAGCAGTACGCCTACCAGCTCGTCGCGCTGAGCGACGAGGGCGACTCTGCCCCGACGGCCGAGCACGTCGCGACGGTGCCGACCCCGCCCGACGAGGTTGCACACCTCGACGGCGTGTATCGCGTGAGACTGACGGTGCGCTCGGCAAGCTCGATCGGAGCGGCCTTCGGCATCGAGAACCCCCTTCCCGGGAAGCGCGGCACCGATCGGTGGTCGTTCACCTCGAACTGCGATGACGACGTGGGCGCATGCACTTCGACATGGACGGGACTGGAAGGCGACATCGAGTCCGACGCCTCGCGATGGACCGGGAGCGTCGCGGGATTGCCGGCTCGCTGCGGGCGCGACGGCAGAGCCCCTGCCCCCATCGACCTCGATCTGATGGCGATCGACGTCGGAGTCGTCGACGGTGGATGGAAGGTCACGGGATTCCGTGGCACGGCCGGCGTTTCGTTCCGATGCCCGGGCTTCCCGCGCGCCTCTGCGACGGTTTCGGTCACGGGCTCCGTGTGACGTCGGTGTGGGGCTCGGGCCGCACGAGCTCGTGGGAATGCGACAAGCGGACCACGGGCCGCAGTGTGGCCGCCACCGAGCAGTACTTGCCTTCGGACAGCTCGATCGCGCGTGCGGCCTTGCGATCGTCGACCTCCCCGGTCAACACGAAATGCATGTGGATCGCCCGGAACGTCCACGGCGGCTCCGGGTCCTGCTCGCTGGAGATCCGCACCTCGAGGGCCTGCAGGTCCTGACGCTGCTTGCGGAGGATGACGACGACGTCATACACGGTGCAGGCTGCGAGCGAGATCGGCAGCAGATCGGACGGCTTCGCCCCTGGCCCCTCGGGGTCGTTTCCGGTGAAGATCGGTGCTCCGTACGTGGCCCGACTCTCGAACGTGAGGCCCTCGCCGGCCCAGCGCAGCGTGACATCGCTCATCGATCGCACTCCCTTCGACGTGTGGTTCGGTGCTGGGCCGGTTAAGTTCTCAGCCCTTCCGGCCGAGTGTACGGGTAGGGCCACGAGGGCCTCGGCAAAGGAACTAGCTCGGTCGGGCCAGTCACTTTTCCGCCGTATGGATACGGGGTCTCCGTGAGACCATGCGGTACGCTCCCGCGCAGATGGGGGCCGAACAGGGGACAGCGAACGCATGAGCGCGCGAGGTGTCCGCATCGTCGTCGGAGAGGGCCCTTCGACACGAAAGGGCCTGCTCCGCTTCGTGCTGGACGGTGAGGGGTACGACGTCGTGGCGGAAGCGTCCACCACGGCCGAACTCGCACGCCTGATGGCCGCTCACCATCCCGACGTGGTCGCGCTGGACGACGGCATCGGCGCGACGGCCGTCGGCATGATCAACGAGATGTCGCCCAACACGAAGGTGGTGCTGGTCTGGCCCGGCGCCGTCATGCCCATCGGTGGCGCCGCACGCGTCGAACCTTCCAAAGTCCTGCAGGAGCTCGGGCCGACCGTGGAGCGTCTCACCGGCCAACCGTGCGCGACGGGGACCGGCCAGGGCCCCGACCTGCTCGAAACCGCGACGAACGATCCCGACATGCTGCGGGCCTTGCTGCTCGGGGGTGCGACGCGTGCCGACGAGCTGATCATCGAGGATCGTGAGCCGGCCCCGGTCGTGATCCTGCCGCTCACCCCCACGATCGAACACGACGAGCTCGTCCTGAACGTGCCCGAACCCGGGCCGCAGGAGGACGAACGTACCGGCGCCGGTGCGGGGGTCGCCGCCGGGGTGACCGGAGCCGCGGTGCTCGCCGGTTCCCTGCCGGCGGCCGCGGCCTCGACGGCCGAGGATGCGTCGGTCGCCGCCCGTGGAGGCGTCGTGGGCGCGCAGAGCACCTTGAATCGACGCCTCGGCAACCTCGCGCTCGGCGGGGCGGCGGTGGCGAGTGCGCTCGTGCTTGCCCTCGCACTCGGAGGCGCACGCGTGCCGATCGAAGGCGTCAGAGGCCAACAGGCTCCTCCGGTGTTGTCGGCCCCACCGACCACCGAGCCGACGACCGCCCCGGACCCTGGGACAGGGCCGAATGACGACGGCGGCGGCAAGCCCGGCGGAGGCGGCAACGATGGTGCCGGGGGCAACGGCACGGGCAGCGCCGGCACGCTTCCCTCCGTGACCCTCGTGGGCAATCAGAGCCCGACGCAGCCGGGCCCGCCCGACGTCAGCGTCGACACCGGCGACATCGGCACCGGCGGCAACGGTGGTGGTGGTGGCGACACCGGGGGCGGCGGTTCGGGCAGCAACAGCGGTGGCGGCGGAGATGACCACAACGGCGATGACGCCGGCGATCACGACGGCGGTGG
>JAOUEA010000203.1 GCA_029858935.1 Actinomycetota bacterium | reverse complement strand
AACGCGAAGGGGGGGGCGGAGACCAGGGATGGGATCGCGACGGTATCTTCTACGGAAGATCGTTCAGGCGATCGGCACCCTGGTCTTCGTCCTCACCTTCAACTTCTTCCTCTTTCGGGTCATGCCGAGCGACCCGGTGCAACTGCTTGCGAGGAGCCAGCGGCTGAGCCGGGCGGACGTCGCTGAGCTCCAATCCAACCTCGGCCTCGACAAGCCCATGATCGAGCAGTACGTCGTCTATATGGGCAACACGGTCACGGGTGAGTTCGGTGTCGGCCTGCAGTCTGCCGTCCCGGTCACCGAATTGATCGGAAGCCGCCTGTGGCCGACGATCTTGCTGGTCGGCACCGCGACCTTCTTCTCGACGGCATTCGGCATCCTGATCGGGATCAAGGGCGGGTGGCGACGAGGGAGCACGTTCGATACGTCATCCCTGATGGGATCCCTCGTGCTGTACTCGATGCCGGAGGGTTGGCTGGGCATGATCCTGTTGATCGTGTTCGCCGGCACGCTGGGGTGGTTCCCGGCGGGCGGCTACTCCTCGGGAGGTGATCTGACCGGGTTCGCGCACATCACCGACGTGCTGAACCACCTCTTCCTCCCGATGCTCACGCTCACGCTCGGCTACATCGGCGAATACGCGATCTTCATGCGCTCCTCGTTGCTCGAGGTCAAGGAGGAGGACTTCATCCTGACCGCGCGGGCAAAGGGGCTTCGCGATAAGAGCGTTCGCAGGTATCACGCCGTGCCCAACGCCTTGTTGCCCACCTTCACCCTGGTCTTCTACAGCCTGGGCTTCGTGCTGGGCGGGTCGATCATCGTCGAGACGGTGTACTCGTGGCCCGGCCTCGGGCAGCTCACCTACCAAGCGATCCAAGAGCTCGACTACCCGTTGATCCAGGGCATCTTCCTGCTCTTCAGCTCCGCCGTCATCTTCTTCAACCTGCTCGCCGACCTGCTCTACGGCCACATCGACCCCCGGATCCGGGAGGCCTGATCCGATGACGATGACGCCAACGGCGCCGCCGCAACAGCCGCCCCCGCCTGAGCCGATCCCACCGATCAAGATCAAGGGTCAGCGTTCGATCGCCTGGACGCGCAGGAAGCTCGCGCTCAAGCGCTTCTGGGCCGTGTACCGGCGCAACGCGATGGGCATGGCCGGCCTGATCATCCTCGTGATCATCGTGGTGCTGGCGCTCATCGCGCCGCTCATCGTCGACCCGACCGATCTCGACCCGGCGCTGGCCCAAGGCATCCCCTTCTCGCCGCCGAGCACAGAGCACTTCCTCGGCACCGACAACTTCGGGCGCGACGTGTTCGCGATGGTGATCTTCGGCGCACGGATCTCGCTGCTGGTGGGCCTCGCTGCGACACTCGTGACCATGGTGATCGGCGCCGGCGTCGGCATCTACGGCGGGTACTACGGCGGACGGATCGACTCGGTCCTCAACGCCTTCACGAACTGGTTCCTCGTGATCCCCTGGATCGCCCTCGCGATCGTGCTGACGTCGCTGCTCGGCCCGTCGCTGTTCAACATCATCATGGTCATCGGCATCACATCGTGGGCCGGCACGGCCCGGCTCGTCCGGGCCCAGGCGCTCAGCGTGCGAGAACGTCCCTACGTCGAGCGTTCCAACGCGCTCGGGGCGAGCAACTGGCACATGATCACGAGGCACATCCTTCCCAACGTGTTCCCGGTGATCTTCGCCAACACCGTCTTGACGGTGGCGCTGTCGATCCTTTCGGAGACCACCCTGGCACTGTTGGGCCTCGGCGATCCGAACTCCATCTCGTGGGGAACGATCATCAACGAGTCGTTCGAGGCGGGCGCGCTGTCGGCAGGCTACTGGTGGTGGTTGATCCCGCCGGGCATCGCGATCGTGCTGGTCACGCTGTCGTTCACGATGTGCGGATTCGCCCTCGACGAGGTCATGAACCCCAGACTGAGGAAGCGATGAGCGTCCTCGAGGTCAAGGACCTCAGCGTCACCTACAAGACAATGGCCGGCGACGTTCCGGCGGTTCGAGGCGTCGATCTGAGGATCGACAAGGGTGAGGTCCTCGGCCTCGCCGGAGAATCGGGCTGCGGCAAGTCCACGATCGCCGGTGCCCTGCTCAGGCTGCATCCCTCGGGCACGAAGATCGAGGGCACGGCGATGCTCGATGGAGAGGACGTGCTCACGATGTCTCCGGGGAGACTGCGAGCCGTCCGCTGGTTCGGCGCGTCGATCGTCTTCCAAGGCGCGATGCACGCGATGAACCCGGTGAAGCGGATCGGAGAGCAGCTGGCAGAACCGATCATCGTCCACAAGCAGGCCGACGAGAAGCAGGCGAAGGTCAGGGTCGGTGCCCTGCTCGAGCAGGTCGGGCTCCCCGCTCGGCGCATGGAGGACTATCCCCACGAGCTCTCCGGCGGACAGAAACAGCGCGTCATGATCGCGATGGCGCTGGCGTGCGGCCCGAGCCTCGTGATCGCCGACGAACCGACGACGGCCCTCGACGTGATGGTGCAGGCCCAGGTGCTCAAACTGTTGAAGGAACTGCAGAACGACCTGGGCCTCGCGATGCTGTTCATCACCCACGACCTTTCGGTGCTCGTCGAGGTCTCCGACCGGCTCGCGATCATGTACGCGGGCAAGATCATCGAGGAGGGCCCCGCCACATCGGTGTTCGAAGACCCTCAACACCCATACACGAAGGCGCTGGCCGCCGCGTTCCCCGCGATCGGCGACGAGCGGTTCCGACGCGCGCCCTCGGGTCTGGGAGGGGACCCGCCCGACCCGATGGCGATCCCTTCGGGATGCAGTTTCCACCCGCGGTGCCCATCGGCCTTCGACGACTGTTCGAGCGTCAACCCACCGCTGTTCGTGGCCGGTGAAGGCCGCCGCGCCGCATGTCTGTTGGTGGAAGGCGCACATGCCGGAGCGAAGGAGACGACCGCATGACGACCGCCCACCCTGACGTGCCCGCCGTGGCGGTGGATGCGCCGGTGTTGGAGGTTCGCGACGTGCATGTGAACTTCGCCGGCCGACAGGGCTTGATCGCGAGCATCATGGGGAAGACGGCGCCGTCGGCGCGGGCCGTCGACGGAGTGGACTTCAGCCTCGCCAAAGGCGAGATCGTCGCGCTGGCCGGGGAATCCGGGTGTGGCAAGACGACCCTGGCGCGCGCGATCATGGGAATCATCAAGCCGGAGAAGGGCGACGTGCTTCATGAGGGAACGTCGATCCGAACGGGGAACATCCGCGACTATCGCCGTCGGGTGCAGATGGTGTTCCAGGACCCCACCGCGGCGCTCAACCCCCGCAAGACGGTGTACGAGTTGGTCGCCGAGGGACTCCGGGTACACAAGGTGCCGGGCAACGAAGAAGAGCAGGTGGCGAGTTCGCTCTCACGCGCCGGCCTGCGGCCCCCCGAACGGTTCTACCTGCAGTACCCGCACGAACTGTCGGGGGGCCAGCGGCAACGCGTGGTGATCGCGGGAGCGCTGGCACTCGACCCCGAGGTCATCGTCGCCGACGAACCGGTCTCGAGTCTCGACGCCTCGGTGCGCGGGGAGATCCTCAAGCTCCTGATGGACCTACGCGCAGACCTGCAGATCAGCATCCTCGTGATCACGCACGACCTGGGTCTCGCATGGACGATCGCCGATCGGGTCGTCGTGATGTACCTCGGAAGAGTGGTGGAATCCGGACCCACCGAGGACGTGCTGCTGCGTCCCATGCACCCGTACACGAAGGCTCTGCTCGATGTGGTGCCGGAAGCAGGAGGAACGGACCGGCCGATCCTGCAAGGGGAACCGCCCGACCCCACCCGCATCCCCGACGGATGTCGGTTCCACCTGCGCTGCCCGGTCGTGGCAAGCGGTCGCGCCGCAGAACTCGGCATCGAGGATCGTTGCCGCGGTGAAGATCTTGCGCTTCGGGAGTTGGGCGAGGGGCACCTGGCCGCGTGCTATGAAGCCGACCTGCAATACCCTCAATCCTGAGAGGAGCTGCCCTCCAGGGTTCCTTCGGATCGGGAAGAGGGACCGTCGCCTCCATTGGCCCAGGTCTTCGGGGGCGCCGACGTCCGTTCGTCGCCCTTGAGGACTCCGAGGATGGCTTCCATCTCGGTGTC
>JAOUEA010000202.1 GCA_029858935.1 Actinomycetota bacterium | reverse complement strand
CACCTACAAGAGCATCGCGAACCAAGTCAAGATCCCCGGGTTCCGCAAGGGGAAGGTTCCCAAACAGATCATCGATGCCCAGATCGGCCGCGAGACCGTGCGTGACGAGTTCCTCGAACACGCGGTGCCCCGGTATTACCGCCAAGCCGTCTCCGACAAGGATCTCGCGCCGATCGCCGACCCTGAGATCGACCTCGAGGGGTTCACCGACGATGCGCCTCTTGTGTTCACGGCGACCGTCGAGGTGCGTCCCCGTCTGACGCTCTCCGCCGAGGACTACCTGGGCCTGAAGGTCACGAAACCCGCGGCCGAGGTGGCGGACGCCGACATCGACGAGTGGATCGATCGCCTGCGCGAGCGTTTCTCCGAGCTCGAACCTGCCGACCGCCCGGTGATCGACGGAGACTTCGCAACGATCGATGTGAAGGCTGTCTCGGGCGACGAGGACATCGACGGGCTCACGCGCACCGATTACCTCTACTTCGTGGGCTCGGGCGAGTTCGGCCAGGCGCTCGACCAGCAGCTGCTCGGCACCAAGGCGGGCGACATCCTCAAGGTCTCCGAAGAGATGGGTGAGGGTGCCGGTGAAGCCTTCGCGGGCAAGCTGGCCGATCTCACGGTGCTCGTGAAGGACGTCAAGGCTCGCAGGCTTCCTGACGCTGACGACGACTTCGCCAAGACGGCCTCGGAATTCGACACCATCGAGCAGCTGCGAGACGACCTCCGCACCCGTCTGGGCGAGATGAAGGAGCGCGAGGTGACGGCGGCCCTCCGCGACCGCGTGCTCGACGCGATGATCGATTCGATCGACGTCGACATCCCCGAGACCCTGATCGACGACGAGACCGAGCACAGGGTCGCGAGCGCGAGTGAACGGGCGCAACGCGCCGGGCTCACGCTCGAGGATCTGCTGGAGGCACAAGGCTGGGACGAGGCCAGATTGCGTGAGGATTCCCGCGACCACGCCATCCGTGCGATCAAGGCCGACTTGGCGCTCGAGGGTGTCGCGAGGAGCGAGAAGATCGAGGTGACGGCCGACGAGCTGGGGACCGAGATCTCTTCCCTCGCAGAGGCATACGGCAAGGAGTCGAAGGAGTTGGCCAAGCAGCTCGAGCGTACCGGTCAGATCGTGACGCTCGCCGGGGATATCATCAGAGGCAAGGCGCTCGACCTGCTGGTCGAGGGCGCCGATATCACACCGGAGACGCCCGGCGACGACACCGACTCCCAGACGGAGCCCGAATCCGAGACCGAGACTGAGACTGAGGAGCCCACATGACCGAACTTCGCTCGAACATCAACGCGAACGACTACCTCGTGCCCGTGGTGGTCGAGCAGACGAGCCGCGGTGAGCGCTCGTTCGACATCTACTCACGGCTGCTCAAGGAGCGCATCGTCTTCCTCGGCACCCCGATCGACGACAACGTCGGCAACCTGATCATGGCCCAGCTGCTGCATCTGGAGTCGGAGGATCCTGACAAGGACATCCACCTGTACATCAACTCCCCGGGCGGAGTCATCACGTCGCTGTTCGCGATCTACGACACGATGCAGTACATCAAGCCCGACGTGTCCACGATCGTGATGGGCCAGGCAGCAAGCGCCGCCGCCGTGCTCCTGCTCGCAGGTGCACCTGGCAAACGCTTCGCCCTGCCGCACTCACGCGTGCTGCTGCACCAGCCGCACGGTGGCGCCGAGGGCCAGGCCGTCGACATCGAGATCCAGGCGAAGGAGATCACCAGGTCGCGCCAGCTGCTCGAGAAGCTCATCGCCCACCACACGGGCCAGCCGATCGACAAGGTCGCCAAGGACACCGATCGCGACTTCATTCTCACGGCCGACGAAGCGAAGGACTACGGAGCCATCGACGAGATCATCACGACGCGCGGGATCGCCGAGCTTGCTTCCGCAGGGGTCGCCGGCGCGTGATAATGACCGCCGCATCATAGGCCGGGGCTCGACCCCGCCCGTTCGATCCGTCGGAGAGGGAAGAGAGGCAGATGGCCAAGTTCGGAGATTCCGACCTGCTGAAGTGCTCCTTCTGCGGGAAGAGTCAGAAACAGGTCAAGAAGCTGATCGCCGGCCCCGGCGTCTACATCTGCGACGAGTGCATCGACCTCTGTAACGAGATCATCGAGGAAGAGCTCTCGGAGACCACGGAGCTGAAGCTCGACGAGCTGCCCAAACCGCAGGAGATCTTCTCGTTCCTCGACGAGTACGTGGTCGATCAGGAACGAGCGAAGAAGGTGCTCGCGGTCGCGGTCTACAACCACTACAAGCGCATCCAGGTGGGGGCCAAGACCGACGAGGTCGAGCTCCAGAAGTCGAACATCATGATCCTGGGGCCCACCGGCTGCGGCAAGACCTATCTGGCGCAGACGCTGGCCCGCATGCTCAACGTGCCGTTCGCGATCGCCGACGCCACCGCGCTCACCGAAGCCGGTTACGTGGGCGAGGACGTCGAGAACATCCTGCTGAAGCTGATCCAGGCGGCCGACTACGACGTCAAGAAGGCCGAGACGGGCATCATCTACATCGACGAGATCGACAAGATCGCTCGCAAGAGCGAGAACCCCTCGATCACCCGCGACGTGAGTGGCGAGGGCGTGCAGCAGGCGCTGCTCAAGATCCTCGAGGGCACCCAGGCGAGCGTGCCCCCCCAGGGCGGGCGCAAGCACCCCCACCAGGAGTTCATCCAGATCGACACCACCAACGTGCTGTTCATCTGCGGCGGGGCGTTCGCCGGACTCGACAAGATCATCGAGAGCCGCATCGGCCGCAAGGGCATCGGGTTCGGCGCCGACGTCTTGTCCCGCGACGAGAAGGACATCGGCGAGCTCTTCTCCCAGGTGCTGCCCGAGGATCTGTTGAAGTTCGGCCTGATCCCGGAGTTCGTCGGGCGCCTTCCGGTGATCACGAGCGTCGACAACCTCGACGAAGACGCGCTCGTCGACATCCTCACGAAGCCGAAGAACGCGCTCGTGCGTCAGTACCAGCGGTTCTTCGAGTTCGACGGCGTCGAGCTCGAGTTCAAGGACGACGCGCTGCGCGCGATCAGCGAACAGGCGATCATGCGCGGCACCGGCGCGAGAGGTCTGCGCGCGATCATGGAAGAGGTGCTGCTCAACGTGATGTACGAGCTGCCTTCACGCGAGGACGTCACGAAATGCCTCGTCGACAAGGACGTCGTGCTCACGGGTGTGAATCCCACCCTCGTGCCGCAGAAGGCGGCGAAGAAGCGAAGCGAGCGCCAAGAGAAGACGGCCTAGCCCCTCGATCGTCTCGGCTCGACTGCTTCCAGGTGATGGAAGTCAACCCCGTTGCGACCCATGATTCCCGGGTGGGGCGCCTGCTCCGGAACGACGATCGGGGGGATATCGATGGAAGCGGAGATCCGCAGGGAACCGACCGGTTTCGCCAGGAACTGGTGGCTGTTCCTGATCACGGGGGTCGCGTGGCTGTTGATCGGCGTGCTGGTGTTGCGGTTCAACATCACGTCGGTGGCCACGGTGGGTGTGCTGCTCGGCGTGATGTTCCTGGGCGCCGCGGTGAACGAATTCCTCGCATCGACCACCGTGGCGGGGGGGTGGAAGTTCGTGCACATCGCCCTCGGCGTGCTGTTCGTGCTGGGCTCGCTCTGGGGCTTCGTCCGACCGGTCGACACGACCTTCGCGCTGGCCTCGGTTCTCGGCTTCCTGCTCGTGCTCATGGGGTCGATGCACGTGATCGGCGCCATCTTGTCGAAGGAGCTCAACCCGCTGTGGTGGCTGGGTTTGACCGTCGGCATCCTGGAGATCCTGCTGGCGATGTGGGTCTCCCAGCAGTACTACGGCGCCCGCATCGCGCTGATCCTGGTCTGGGTCGGCTTCATGGCGATCTTCCGCGGCATCGGCGAGATCGTCATGGCGTTCGAGTTGCATCACGCGTCGAGGACGACGATGTCCGCATCCGCCTGAATCACGGCTCGACCGACCGACGACGACGGAACTCGACAGGCAAGGAGCCCGGCCGTCTGGCCGGGCTCCATCGTGTTGCGATGTCTGGATCTCGGCTCAGGCCAGCGCCTTGGCCTTCAGCGCCTCGAACTCCTGCTGAGAGATCGATCCTGCGTCGAGGAGCTCCTTGGCCTT
>JAOUEA010000201.1 GCA_029858935.1 Actinomycetota bacterium | reverse complement strand
ATCGCGCTCCCCGAGCACCACGAACTCGCTCCGTGCCTCGTCGGCACGCTCGACGAGCGCCACCATGCGCTCCCGCAGGTCCTCGAAACCGGCTCTGTCGACGGTCAGGCGACCCACCATCGCGATGAGGGAGGCCCCGGTGGCCCCGGCGAACGCAGCGGCTGCTCCCCCGCCGGGCGTCGAAGCCTTCGACGCCATCGCGTCGAGGAAACCCTCGACGGTCAGGCTGGTGAAGCGGGCATCGTCACTCATCGCCTTCGCTCTCCTCGATCGCCATCGTTCACGGGTCGTCGCCCACCAGACCCTCCAACACTTGCCGTTGCGGATCGAATCCGTCCAGTCGAAGGTATCCGATGATGTCGTCGTCGGTCAGCGCCGAGGACGGCACGAGACCGACGATCTCCGAATCGGTCACGCTCATGCCGCGCACCCCGGCGAGCCGCACCACTTCGTCGAACGCGGTGCGCAGCCCTGTGACCTCGTGGTCCACGAGATTCATCGAGACCGTCACGGCACCGCCGCGCTCGGGCACCGCGAACCCGATCGCCCTCACAGCGGGCAGGCCCCCGGCGGACTCGCGGAGAGCGTTGGCGATCTGCTTGGCCGAGCCCTCGTCCGTCCCGTCGAGGTACACGTTGAAGGCCACCAAGGGCTTGCGTGCGCCCACCGCCGTTGCACCGGCGGAGCCGATCGATCGCGGGCCGAAGTCGGGCAGGCGATCACCCGCGGCAACCGCGTCGCGGATCCCTTCGTACCCGCCACGGCGCACGTCGGCCAACGACGCCCGCTCGGGAACGAGCGCCGCGCGGTCGTAGAGGTACACGGGCAGGTCGAGCCGCTCCGCGAGGTCGCGACCGAACCGCCGGGCGACGGCGACGCAATCCTCGATCGTGACGACGCGGACCGGCATGAACGGGATCACGTCGGCGGCCCCCATGCGTGGGTGTCCGCCTCGGTGCTCGTCCATATCGATCAGCTCGACCGCGACGGCCGCTCCCGCGAGGGCGCTGGCGCTCACCGCCTCGGCACCTCCGAGCACGGTGGTGTCGAGCCTGTTGTGATCGGGGTCGGCCTCCGCGTAGACCACCCTGGCCCCGGGCACACGCAGCGCCGTGACGATCGCATCGATCACGTCGGCCCTGCGTCCCTCGCTGAAGTTCGGCACGACCCCGTACAGCTCGCCGTCTCGCATCGAGGTCAGCATAGGGGTGGAGCGAGGATCGGATCCTCGCCCCACCGATCGATCGGCGTCGCGGCTCGCGGAACGCTACGCGCGAGGACGCTCCTTGTTCGGGTCGAGCAGCGACAGCACTTCGACGGTCGCGGGCGCGGTGCCGCCCTCGACGGCGACCTCGACCTTCTCAGCGTCGGACGCCGCGTCGGCATCGAGGATTGCGAGCCCGATCGTGCCGAGTCGAGGCGACGCCGCGGGCGATGTCACGATGCCGACCTCGCGTCCATCCTTGGTCACCACCGCACCGTAGTCGGGCATGACGTCGCCATCGATCTTCAGCGTCTTGAATCGCTTCGGCGGATCTTCTCCTCGCTCAGCGAGCGCCGTGACGCCTACGCACTCCGTGTCGGTCTTGATGAACCGATCCATCGACAGATCCCACGGCGAGATCTCGCCAGGGTTGTAGTCGACCGCGATGATGATCAGGCCGACCTCGGTGCGAGCGAGGTCGATCGCGGTGAGACCGAACGGGGTTCCCCCTGCAGCGATCAGCGCGTCCCACACGGTGCGGGCGTCGCTCGGCGCCATCACGACCTCGTAGCCCTTCTCCCCGCTGAACCCGGTCCGCAGCACCCACGACTCGACGCCGGCCACGGTGGCCTTCTCGGGCCAGAACCGGAAGTACTTCAGCTCACCGAGATCGCGATCGGTCAGTCCTTGCAGGGTCTGCTGCGATGTGGGGCCCTGTACCGCGATCATCGCGTAGTCGTCGGTCCGGTGATCGATGCGCGCGTCGAGGCCGTCGGCCGTCTCTCGGAACCAGCCGTCGATGCCGGCCGTGTTGATCATCACGAGGAAGTGGTCGTCGGCGAGCTTGTAGACGTTGCCATCGTCGATCATCAGACCGTCGGCGTTCACGAAGGCGCCGTAGCGGACCGCCCCGTCGGGAACCCCGGCGAGCGAATTCGTGAATCGACGCTGGATCAAGCGTGCGGCATCGGGACCGGTGACCTCGTACTTGCAGGTCGAGTACAGGTCCCAGATGCCGGTGGCCGTTCGCACGGCTTCGTACTCGACCAGCGGGTCGCCACCTTCGTGCATCGCCCACGGATATCCGTCTTCCCACACGACCTCCGCTCCCTGCTGGACGTGCCAGTCGTGCAGCGGCGAACGCTTGTCCTCGGTCATCGGTCTCCTCCTCGTCGTCGGTGAGCTCGAGTCGCACCGTTCAGGCGCGGGGTCGTTCCTTCGTCGGGTCGTACACGGCGAGCACGTCGATCGTGCCGCCGATCGTCGAACCGTCGGGCAGGGCGACCTCGACGTCGCGACCGGGCGCCGCGACATCGGTCCGAACGATCGCCAGTCCGAGCGGTCCGAGCAGCGGGCTCGTTGCCGGGCTCGTCAGGACACCGGCCTCCTGGCCGCCGATGGTCACCGTCGCTCCGTATTCCGGCAGCGCCTCGCCTTGGAGCCGGATCGTCACGAACCGGTTGGGTGGGTCGGCTGCGACCGCACGCAACTGGTCCTTGCCCATGAAGTCCCCATGGGCATCGAGCGCGACGAACCGGTCGAGCCCCAGGTCGAACGGTGTGCGCCGGTGCGGCTCGTAGTCGTAGTCGGTGACGATCATGCCCGTCTCGACCCGGACGGGCTCGATGATGTCGACGCCGTAGGGCGTCGCCCCGGCGTCCTCGACGGCCGTCCAGACCGCGGCCGCGTGCTCCGGGCGGAGGAACAACTCGTACCCCAGCTCGCCCGAGAACCCCGTGCGCGAGAGCCACACGGGGGCCCCGCCCACCGTCACGGGCTCCGGGAAGAAGGTGAAGTACCGCAGGTCGTCGACATCTGCGCCCGAGACGATCGATCGAACCAGATCGCGGCTCTGTGGCCCTTGGATCTGGAGGCTCGGCAGCTCCGGCGCGATGTAGGCGATCTCGACCTCGAGTCCCTTCGTCGCGTCGGCAAAGTAGGCGGCTCGATCGTCGCCGTTGGTGCAGACCCACAGATGCTCAGCGGAGTGGCGGAACACCGTGCCGTCGTCCACGACGAGCCCGTCCTCGTCGACGAACGGTCCGTAGCGAACCCGGCCGTCGCGCATGCCGAGGATGTCGTTCGTGTGCACGCGTTGCGCGGCCTCGAGGGCATCCGACCCCCGGAACTCCCACTTGTTCAGGGGCGAGAGGTCCCACATGCCGACGCCGCCGCGCACAGCCCGATACTCGGCGTCGACGTCGCCGTAGTTCGTCACCCAGAGCCAGCCCGCCTCCTCCATGAATCCGGCTGCTTTGGTCGACGTGATCGCATGGAACGCGGTTTCCCTGCTCTGGCCCACCGTGCCTCCCACGTGACGGCGCCCGTGCTCGAGCGTCCGTGGGTCGGGTTCTATCAGACGATTGAACGGTTGTTCAAGTCGAGCTCACGCGCCCGCCACCCGCAGGAGCTCGCGAACGGTGGGATCCGGCCGCCCGGGCAGCTTCGAGGCGAGCACCAGGAACGACTGCGCCGTGACGAGCGCGTCGTCCAACGCCTCATGCGGGTTGGCCACCGGCACCCCGAGCGCGTCCGCAGTGGCCGAGAGGGCGAATCCGGGAGAAGCTCGCGCCGAGCGAGGGGCACCCTGCACCGCGATCGCCAGGTTCCTGACGTCGATCGTGCGCCGGCGCCATCGGCGGGCAGATCCACCGAAGGTCGTCATCAGGAAGTGCACTTCGACCTCTGCGAACCACGCGAGCAGGAACCTCCCCGCGAGCGCGGCGGCCAGCGTCGCGCGAGCCTCGGTGATGGCGGGCGAGTCCGAGAGGTCTTGGGGTCGGAGCTCGTGGATCGTCTGAGACCGGGGCGATGGGGGCACGCTCGGCGAGACGAGTTGGTGCACCGCGTCGCGCATCCGCACCCGTCCCGCATCGACGGGCACGACACCGAACGACACGACCACGTCGGTGGTGAGGTCGAGGCCCGTCGTTTCGAAGTCGAGCGCGGCG
>JAOUEA010000200.1 GCA_029858935.1 Actinomycetota bacterium | reverse complement strand
GGCCTCGATCACCGCGTGGCGCTCGAGTGCGCTCGAGATGAGCGCCTGCACGATCGCTGCGACCGGCAAGGCGATGAACGCGCCGATCAGGCCTGCGATGCTGGCGCCGGCGATCGCGCACCCGAATGCAACGGCCGGGTGGAGCTCCATCGTCCTGGCCGTGATCCGAGGACTGAGCAAGTAGTTCTCGATCTGCTGGTACACCGTGAAGAACACCAGCAGCACGAGGGCCTTCCATGGGCTCTGCACGACGACCACGAGCAGCGGCAGCGACATCGCGATGTAGGTGCCAACCGTCGGGATGAACTGCGACACGAGGCCCATCCACATCGCGAGCGGGACGGCGAACGGCACGCCGAGCGCAGTCAGGACCACGAACGTCGCGATCCCCGAGACCAGGGCGAGCAACAACCTCGAGTACAGATAGGCACCGGTCTTCTCGATCGCCACCTCCCAGGTCCACAGCACTCGCTGCTGACGCGCCGGCGGAAGCAGCGAGAGCACCCCACGCCGGAACCGCGGGCCGTCGGCGGTGAAATAGAAGGTGAACAGCGCGATCGTGAGCAACATGAAGACCGCACCGACGAGCGACGAGGCGAATCCGAAGACGTTGCCGGCGATGTTTCCGGCGAACCCCGCGAGATCGGAGTCAGCGTTGTTGAGCTGTTGCTGCAACGTGGCCTGCGAGATCTCGAATCCGAACCAGCGCTGCGTGTACCTGCTGACCGCTTCCAGGATGTCGGGAGCGGCGGCGATCAGCGCTTGCAGTTGGTCGACGACGAGCGGGATCATCAGCGCGACCATCACGATCGAGAACACCGCCACCGCGAACAAGATCACGCCGGTGGCCAAGCCGCGGCGCCAGCCGCGGCGCGCGAGCCAGTCGACGGCAGGCTCGAGCGCGAAGGAGGCGAACAGGGCAACGAGGACCCAGGTCAGCAGGCTCGAGAGCTGCCGCAGGAGCGAGGTCGCCGTCATCGCCACCAGCCACGACGCGAACACCACCGCCAGCAGCGTCACGATCCATCGCCACGGCGGAGGCTGGATCGTGACCGGCAATGGGCGCCGCTGGTCGGGCTCGCGCTCGTGCTCGCGCTCGTCCGACCTCGGCTCGGGATGCTCGCTCATCGACCCTCCAGGTCAGACGCAATGCCCCGTCTCCGCGGAGGATACCCCGCACATCCGAAGCTACACTTCATGCTGATGCCCGAACGCGACCACAACCCTCGCGACCGCCGTCTGCATCTTCCGCTCGTGCCAGTGCAGCAGGGTCGAGCCGGAACTGCCGTCGACGTGCAGGGCGAGCGCAAACCCCCGTGGCTCAAGGTGCGGCTTCGGACGGGCCCGAACGCCACCGATCTCAAGGACATCATGCGAGGCCTCGATCTGCACACCGTGTGCGAGGAGGCGATGTGCCCCAACATCCACGAGTGCTGGGAGGATCGGGAAGCCACCTTCCTCATCCTCGGCGACCGATGCACCCGCCGATGCGGATTCTGTGACGTCATGACCGCGAAGCCCTTTCCGGTCGACCCGAGCGAGCCCGCACGCCTCGCCGAAGCGGCAGCCAGGTTGGGATTGCGCCATGTGGTGATCACGGGAGTCGCTCGCGACGATCTGCCCGATGGCGGGGCCGCCACTTGGGCCGAGACCATCCGGCTGGTGAGACGGTCCATGCCGGGTGCCGGCATCGAAGTGTTGCCCAGCGATTTCAAGGGTGGAGAACGAGACATCGCCACCGTGCTCGACGCCGGACCCGACGTCTTCGCCCACAACCTGGAGACGGTGCGCCGGTTGCACGGGCGCATCCGCCCCGCCTTCGGCTACGACCGCTCACTCGACGTCCTGCGACTGGCGAAGCGTTTGCACCCTGAGCAAGTCACGAAATCCAACTTGATCGCGGGCATGGGAGAGCGGGTCGAGGAGCTCACCTCGGCGATGCGGGACCTCGTCGTCGCGGGCTGCGACATCCTCACGATAGGTCAGTACCTGCAACCCACGCCGCAGCACCTGCCGGTGGACCGCTGGGTCCACCCCGACGAGTTCGCGGCACTCGCGCGTCGGGGCGAGGAGATGGGCTTGGCCCACGTGGAGGCAGGGCCGCTGGTGCGGTCGAGCTACCACGCGGGAAGCCAGTTCCGACGAGCTCTCGAACGTGGACTCGTGGCCGCGGGCGAATGAGCCCGATCGGGTGGCTGTCGCAGCCGGTGACATGCCGGTGACATGGAGGAGCCAGCCTGTAAGCCGGATCCTGTGACGGAGCTTGCGCCCCGCCGGCGACCATCTCTCTCGGCGACACAACGAGGTGTCGCCGCCGGACCGTTCTCCGGCCCGATGCGGCCTACCCGGCAGCTCGGACGGGCCGTCCTCGAACGCTGCCTGCTCGACCTTGCTCCGGGTGGGGGTTGCCAGCCGCGACGGTCACCCGCCACGCTGGTGCGCTCTTACCGCACCGTTTCACCCTTACCGCGTACGGCCTGAGCCAACGCGGCGGTCTGCTCTCTGTTGCCCTGTCCGCGAGGTCGCCCCCGCCTGGCTCTCACCAGCACCCTGCCCTGTGGAGTCCGGACTTTCCTCGAGCGATCGAGACCGCCCGCGGCCGCCCGGCCGGCTCCTCCTCGTCGAGGATACCCCGGCGTAGACTGCCCCGGACGATGCGACGCTCGACCGTCCCCCTCGCGATCGCCGTGGCGCTGTCGGCGATGGCGTGCACGAGCGACGTCGCCGGGCCCGCGAATCCCGCACCGCGCGCGGAGCTTCGAGGCGCACCCGCCCTGCTGCAGGCGCAGGTTCGAAGCGCGGCGCTCGACGTGGTCGATGCTTACCGCGCCACCGTGATCGGTGGCGACGATCTCGAAGCGCTCGCCGCCACCCCGTTGATGCGCCGATTCGCCTACTGGCTCGGCGTGACGAATCGGGCGTTCCCGGGCGAGATCAAGGCGACATCGATCGTGAACGCGATCGGTCCGGCTACGGTGGTGAGCGGGCAGGCCCAGGTGCTGGAGGTCGAGCTCTCGGCCCAGGTCGACGTGGTCGCGCAGCCCGTCGAGGGGGATCCCCTGGAGTTCTCCGTACCGCTCGACGGCCCGGTGCGATTCGCCGCGGCCGAACCCGGGGCCTGGCGGGTGATCGATCTCGTGCGATTCGGCGTTCCGGTCAGCGGGGCCTTCCTGCCCCTGGATCTCGTCTACGAACAACCGGGGGCCCGGCTCACCCTCGACGCGTTCGGAGGGGTTCCCAACTGGAGCTTCTTCGTTCGGCTCGTGGCGACCGGATCGAGGGTGCTCACGCTCGACGAGAGCGACGTCACGCTCGTCGACACCCGAGGCACGGTCGTGGGCAAGGCCATCGAGGTCTCGGTTCCGTTGCTCGAGGTGGCGCCCGGCGGCCGGATCGACGGTGCCCTCAGCTTCGAACCACTCGATGAATACCGCGGGGTGTCGCTGCGTATCGACCTCTCGGGGCCCGAGGATCCCGTGCCGCTCGAGATCCCGCTGCGATCGCTGATCGCACGGGGCCCCGCCTGAGCGACGGCAGCACCGTCAACGACCCGTAGGCGTCCCGTCGACACCCTCGTTCGCGAGCCGATCGGCCTCGGTGTTGCGCTCGCGACGAACATGCTCGAATTCGATCGATCCGAACGCTGACGCGAGTTGGCGAACGCGCCGATGCAGCGGCTGCAGGTGCGGCGACTTCACCCGATATCGGCCAGTGAGCTGGTTGATCAGCAACTGTGAATCCGACCGCAGCAGCACGTCGGTCGCGCCCAGTTCCGACGCACGCTCGAGTCCCCGGATCACTGCGGTGTACTCCGCGACGTTGTTGGTGGCGATACCGAGCCCTTCGGCGACCTCGGCGAGCACGATTCCGCTCTCGTCGGTGATCTGCACGCCCGCTCCCGCGGGGCCGGGGTTCCCGCGGGAGGCGCCGTCGCAGGCCACGGTCACACGACCAAGATGCGACGGCAGTGCTCACACCTCCTGACACCTTCGGCACGCTTCACGCGGTCGAGTTCCACGGCCGAGAGCTGTTCGTGGCAGGCTTGACACACACCGTCGACCAGGGCGGCCGCACCGATGCCCTTCTTCTGCCGCCGCAGGTCTTCGTAGAGCTCGAGCACGTCCGGTTCAATCTCGGCGGCGATCGCGGCGCGTTGCCCGGT
>JAOUEA010000035.1 GCA_029858935.1 Actinomycetota bacterium | reverse complement strand
GGACTCGGCCGAGGCGACACCGACGACGAGATCGAACTCGCCGTCGACGCGGCGGTCTGGGACCCGGTGTACGCATCGTGACGGGACGGGCCGGCCGCCTCACGGAGCGGCAAGTCACTCGGCGTGCGCGGCCACCCAAGTCTTGAGGTTCACGACGTGCGATCTCGCCTCGGCTGCATACTCGCAGCTGCCGGGGTGCTCGCAGAGCGCGTTCCCTTCACCCGTCATGAAGTTGAATCTGCAGTTGGGGCAGAATACGTCGAGTTCTTCGGGGAGGTACGGGCAGTCGCCCCACGAGCAGGATCGCTCGCCCTCACCGGTCGCCAAGTCGTACCCACACCCCGGGCACTTCACGAAGCCCTCCCACTTGGCCATGAAGTCTCGCCTCCTGAGGCCACGGTGGGACTTCGGTGGCGCAGCGCCAAGTGCCGCACGACCCGGCGCGCTCGGGACTACGGGACCACGCGATCTCCGCGGTCAGCTCTCGGGTGGAAGACCGGTGAATCGAGGGACGTTCGAGCTCGTGACCGGGTCGGTTCGGCCAGAGACAGGCTGCATGGCGTATCCTTGAGACTGACCGCGCCGATCTCGGATGAGACGCGCGCGCGACGATGTCTCGCGACACTTCGCACGATCCGCCCTTTCCTGGGCGTTCCCTGCGCAGAGGCGCCTGCCCTCGACGCGCATCGAACATGACAGGAGAGGACGTACTTGCCCGTGCGAACCAACGAAGCAACCGCGAGACCACTCGATCACGAGCAACGAAGCTTCCGATCACTCGGCGTCTCTGAGCCCATCGCCCAAGCGCTGCGCATGCGCGGCATCGAGCGACCCTTCGCGATCCAGACGCTCGTGCTCCCGGATGCTCTCGCCGGGCGCGACGTACTGGCGCGTTCGCGAACGGGCTCGGGCAAGACACTGGCCTTCGCCGTGCCGTTGGTCGAGCGGCTGCACCCTAGCGGCAAGAGCCCGACCGGCCTGATCCTGGCGCCGACCCGGGAGCTCGCGAGTCAAGTCACCGAAGAGTTCCGAGCGATCGCCGATGTCCGCCATCTGCAGGTGGCGGCCGTGTACGGCGGGGTGGGCATCGGACCACAAGCCAAGCGAGCGCGCCACGCGGACATCGTGATCGCCACGCCCGGAAGGCTGCTCGACCTCGTCGCCCGAAAACTTCTGCGCCTCGATCGCGTGCGTGCATGTGTGCTCGATGAGGCCGACCGCATGTTGGACATGGGCTTCCTGCCCGACGTGACTCGCATCCTCGAGATGCTGCGGCCAGACCGTCAGACGATGTTGTTCTCCGCGACCCTCGACGGCGAGGTCGGGCGGCTCGCCAAGCGGTTCACGCGCGACGCGGTGCTGCATGAGAACGGCGACGCTGGGCCCAACATCACGCACGCTACCCACCGCTTCATCGCCGTGGACCAGCCGCAGAAGACCAGGGCGCTCGTGCGCGAGCTCGCGGCCGATCGCGGCCTCGCGTTGATCTTCGTCCGAACACAGCGTGGCGCCGACCGCCTCGCGCGCACCCTTCGCAAGGAGGGGTTCAGCGCCGGAGAGCTGCACGGCGGCATGTCGCAGCCTCAGCGCGAGCGGGCGCTCGGTCGCTTCGCGGGGGGAGCCAACGATGTCTTGGTCGCGACCGATGTGGCCGCCCGTGGTCTCGATCTCGACGACATCACACACGTGATCAACTTCGATGCCCCGGCCGACGACAAAGCCTACGTGCACCGGGTCGGTCGCACGGCGCGGGCCGGCCGCGGCGGCGAGGGCGTGACGTTCGTGACCCCCGACCAGCGCCTGGACGTGGGGCGCATCGCGAAGCAACTCGACCTGCACGCCGAGTTCGTGCAGGCTGGACTGTCGAAGGCTGCGCCGCACCGGAACAACCCCGGGAAGGGCCGCGCCCCGAAGGGAGGGAACACCCATCGACGTCGCCAAGATCGAAGAGGCACTCCGGCTGGTCGAGCACGATCAGCTCGGTGAGGCCGCTCAGCTTCTCGGCCCACTCGTTCGCGGGAAACGGTTCACACGACCGAGTCGCATGAACGCGGAGTCTGTGGAGGTCGACGAGGTGAAGAGCTGGCTGCGCGAGGCGATCGCCGACCCTTCATCGCCCGATTCGCGTTTCATGGTTGAACGCGCGTACTACAAGCTCCGCACCCAGGCGACGGCCTGACCGCACGGGCACTCGGCCTCCCCTGGACCCCTCGGGACCGAGGACCTTCGGCGAGCGATCAGCGTCGAACAGACGATGCGGACGAGGACGGCCGTGGCACACAATCGGCCAATGGATGCTCTGGGTTCCACTTGTCAGTACGTCGACGTTGCCTTGGTGATGCAGCAGATCATCCGGGAACGCGACAGCGCCGAGAGCGGCGGCCCGGCGACGATGACGATCGGCGATGCGTGCGGAAAACCGTCGATCGGTTCGATCGAACTCGACGGCCTGCACCATCGATTCTGCGCCGCCCACGTTGTGGAGGCTCGCGTCCTCCGAGACTAGGGAGGTGGACGAGCTGACATCCTCGCAGCACGGCGACAGCACCGCCGGGGAACGCTCTCCCGGCGGTGCTGCACGCCCTGCGTGTACCGAGTGGGTCAGGATGCCGGCGGTAGCAGCACCGCGTCGATCACATGGATGACACCGTTCGAGGCGACGATGTCGGTGGTGACCACCTGCGCCTGGTTGCCCTCACCGTCGGTGATGACGACGCCGGCGTCAGAGACGTCGATGGAGAAGGTTGCACCGTTCACGGTCGTGACCTCGCCTGACTCAACGTCGGCCGCCATGACCTCGGCGGGCACCACGTGGTAGGTCAAGACCGCGGCGAGCTGATCCTTGTTCTCGGGCAGGAGCAGCGTGTCGAGGATGCCCTCCGGCAGTGCGGCGAAAGCCTCGTCGGTCGGTGCGAACACCGTGAACGGACCCTCACCGGCGAGCGTGTCGCCCAGATCGGAGGCCTGTACGGCAGCGAGCAGTGTCGAGAAGTCAGCGTCGGCCGCAACGATGTCGGTGATGGTCTCGCTCGCTTCCGCCGAAGCCGGGCTCTCTGGGCTCGTGGTCGAGCTCGAGGTCGAGTCGTCACTGCTGCACGCAGCTCCCACGAGTGAAAGCGACGCGATCACCGCCAGCATCGTGAGGAACTTCCTGTTCCTTCGCATCAGTTGGCTCCTTCCTTAGTGGATCCGAATGTGGGCCCGGGATCGGTGCCCGTTACCAGCTCTTCGAGACCCATGCGCCAGTGGATGAGAAGGGTGACCTTCTGCATAGCTTTGGGCGATGGTCTCCCGGGTGAGCGTCGCTCGGGCCGGCCGGAGGGTTGCCGCGAGGTTCCGGCCGTGCCGATACGCTGACCGGGTCATGCCGGACCTGGTCGACATCGTCGAACTCCGAGTGCTCGACGGCCCGAACCTCTACTTCCCGCGACCGGCCGTGAAACTCACGCTCGCCGTGCCCGGATGGCTCCGCGCCACCGAGCCCAGACTTACCCGGCTGGCGACCGCGATGGGCCTTCCGGGCAACGCCACGCCCGGTGCGAGGTCGAGTGAGCACCGACGACGGTTCACTTCCAGGGTCGGAGCGCACGTCACGCGATCTCTGGCTCGCGCATCAGGGGTACGACTGGGCGTGCGCGGTCGCGCAGGGCCGGGCGAGGATCGCATCGTGCTGGCCTTCCCGTGGCGGCGCCGTGACGCGGCCGAGGCGCTCGCCCGCGAGGTCGCCGCCGTGATGCGCGATCTGCTCGGCACCCGCCGCTCCCTCGACCGCCTGGTCTCCGAGGCTGCCGCGCGTGTCGTTGCCGTCGATCCGGGCCCGGCTCCGACCGTGGCCGATCCGCAGATCCCGGTGATCGCGATCACCGGAACCAACGGCAAGACCACCACGGTCCGCCTGCTCGCCCACATCGTTCGTGCCGCCGGCTGCAGCGTGGCGTACTCATCGACCGACGGCGTGTTCCGCGATGGTGAACTCGTCGAGGCGGGCGACTACTCCGGCTTCGGCGGAGCGCAGATGGCGCTCGCACAGCCGGACATCGACTTCGCGATCCTCGAGTCCGCGCGTGGAGGCATCCTGCTCCGCGGCATCGGCACGAGCCACAACGATGTCTCCGTGGTGACGAACATCTCGGCCGATCACCTCGGCTTGCAGGGGGTCGACACGCTCGACCAGCTCGCCGAGGTCAAAGCCACGGTCACCACGATCACGCGCGCCGACGGCTGGCACGTGTTGAACGCCGACGACCCGCGGGTGCTGGCGATGCGCCGGCGGGCAGGCGGGCGGCCATTCATGTGCTCGCTCGATCCCCATCACCCCGCGCTGCGCGATGCGCTTTCCGACGGTGGTCGCGCTCTCACTGTGCTCGACGGCAGCATCAGCGAGCTCGGGCGGGGCGGGGCCCGGGCGCTGGTCGACCTCGAGCACATCCCGATGGCTCTTGCCGGCATCGCCTCGCAGCACGTTCAGAACGCCATGTCGGCCACGGCCGCTGCACTGGCGATCGGGCTGCCTCGGAAAGCGATCGCACGAGGTCTTCGGACCTTCATGCCCGACGCGGAGTCCAACCCGGGGCGGGCCAACATCTACACGCTCGGCGAGCGAGTCATCGTGATCGACTATGCCCACAACGAGGCCGGCATCGAGGGGCTCGCCCAGATCGCCGACGGCTTCCGGCCGTCCGGCGCAGCCACGTGGATCGCCTTTGGGACAGCCGGCGATCGAGACGACGCGATCCTGCATGCGCTCGGGTATCGGGCTGCGCGAGGCGCCGACCACGTGTGCGTCGCCGAGCTCCACAGATATCTGCGCGGCCGCGACCCCGAGGACCTGATCGCGCGCCTGCGCTCTGGCGCCCTCGAGGGCGGAGCCGACGACGTTCCTTCGATGCCGGACGAGGTCACGGCCTTGAGGTTCATGCTCGAGCGCGCAGGCCCGCGCGACGTGCTCGCGATCACCGTGCTGGCCCAACGCACGGAGATGTTTCGACTGCTCGATACCGAGGTGGGTGCGGCACGCGCCGACCCGGCCACGGTACGACGCCTCGTGAGGAACGCCCGGCGCGACTAACTGATCGGCTCAGCGAGCGGCGGAACGGCGGATCTCGATCTCGTCCCATACGTCGCTTGCCCGGTCGACACAGAGCACCACGAGGTCGCCGGGCCGGCTGCGATCGAGCGCCGAGCGGCAGGCTTCCAGCTCGTCGGTGACGAGCTCGGCATGGCCGACCCGGGCGCCCTCACGCCTAGCTTCGTCGATCCCCTGCATCACGAGCGAGCCCGTCTCGCCTCGCTCCCGCCCTCGCGTGTGAACGTCTTCACGAACGATCACCTCGTCGAAGTACCGGGCGGCGACTCGGCCGAGTTCCAACATATCCTCGTCACGCCGATCTCCCGCCGTGGCCACGACCGCCACCCGCAGGTTCGCCGACCACGAGGGCGCGCTCGGATGCGATGGAGGCGGCTCCGAGGTCATCCGCTCGACGAAATCGCCGACCATCCGCAGTCCCGCGGCGTTGTGTGCGTAGTCGAGCAGCACGGTGACACCGGTGAGCTCCACGAGGTTCAGGCGCCCCGGCGCCTGGAAGAAGTCCGTCGTGAACGTGCGCAGTCCGTGGCGGATGTCGTGCAAATGCGCGCCCGACACATGCGCCGCGGCCACGGCAGCGAGCAGGTTCTGCACGTTCATGCGCGCACGCCCGTCGAACGTAGAGGGGAACTGGTGGGTGTACCCGACCGGCATCGAACGGCGGCCATCGCGCAGCACGATCAGCTCACCACCCGGGTCGCGCTGCAGGACGACCGCCTTCCGCCCGCGACGAACCCAGCGCTCGATCAACTCATGGTGTTCGTTCATCGTGAACAAGATCACGTTGCCCGAGCAGTGCTTGCGCATCTCGAGCACGAGCTCATCGTCCGCGTTCAACACCGCGTACCCGTCGCGCGGCACGGCTTCCACGATCACCCGCTTGACGGCCGCGAGCTGTTCGATCGTGTCGATGTCACGCAAGCCGAGGTGATCACCCGTTACGTTGAGCACGACCGCGACGTCGTTGCGGCCGTACCCCAGCCCTTCTCGGAGGATGCCGCCGCGAGCCACCTCGAACACCGCGAAGTCGACACGAGGGTTCTGCAGCACGGTCTGGGCCGACCGGGGGCCGCTCGCGTCGACCCGCTTCGTGAGCCGCCCGTCGATGTAGACCCCATCGGTGGAGGTCAGCCCGACCTTGCGCCCCATGTTCTTCATCACGTGCGCGATCATGCGGACCGTCGTCGTCTTCCCGTTGGAACCGGTCACCGCGACGATCGGGATGCGCGAGGGCGTGCCCGCCGGGAAGAGCAGGTCGATGACGGGGCGCGCCACGTACTGCGGCTCCCCTTCGGTTGGATGGGTGTGCATGCGGAACCCCGGTGCAGCGTTCACCTCGACGATCGCGCCGCCGGTCTCGCGAACCGGCACCGTGATATCGGGTGCGATGAAGTCGATGCCCGCGACGTCGAGGCCCACGACGCGCGCGGCTTCCTCGGCGATCTCGACGTTGTCCTCGTGCGCTTCCCACGTTCGATCGATGGCGCTGCCGCCCGTCGACATATTGCCCGTCGCCGCCAGCTTCACCATCGCATCGGCGTCGGGCACGTCGTCGAGGTCGAAACCCTGGGAGCACACCAGCGCCTCGGCGACCTCATCGATGCGGATGCGCGTGAGCACCTTCTCGTGACCGATCCCACGTCGTGGGTCGCTGTTCGCCGTCTCGACGAGTTCGACGACCGAGTGCTCCCCGTCGCCGATGACATGGGCCGGCACGCGCTCGGCGACCGCTACCATCTGGCCGCCGATGACCAGCAGTCTGTAGTCGCGGCCGGTCATCATGCCCTCGACGACGACCCACCCACCGCGGCTCTGCTTCAACGCCCGCGAGAACGCACCTCGCACCGCCCGCATCGACGTGAGGTCGAGCCCGACCCCCCGGCCGTGGTTGCCGTCGAGCGGCTTCACGACGACCGGGAACCCGATGCGCTTGGCGACCTCGACAGCATCGTCGGCCGAACGGACGATCTTGCCCGGTGGCACGGGTAACCCGGCCGACTCGAGCAGCTGTCGCGTCAGCTGCTTGTCACCAGCGATGTCGACGGCGAGCGCCGAAGTGTGCGAGGTCATCGTCGCCCTGATGCGTTGTTGGTACTTCCCCTGGCCGAGTTGCACGAGCGACTGGTCGTTGAGCCGGATATACGGCACGTCGCGGCTCGCCGCCTCATCGAGGATCGCCTGCGTGGACGGGCCGAACGCGCGGCGTTCCGCGAGCAGGATCAGCCGCTCGAGCTCCCGGGAGAAGTCGAAGTCCTTCTCCACCTTGACGAGGTGGTTCACGAGCCGCACCGCGAGACGTCCCGCGGCGAGGCCCACCTGCTCCTCCCAGTAGCCGAACGTCACGTTGTACTGGCCGGGCGTGCCCGTGCCACGCGTCTTCCCTCGGTAGACCTGGGCGCCGGACTCGCGCTGCAGCTCGATCGCGATGTGCTCGGCTACGTGGCCGGCCCAGGTTCCCTCTTCGAGCCGTTCCCTGAACCCGCCCGCATGACCGCGCGAGCAGGAGTGCTCTCCGACCCTCGGCAGCAGTTCGAGGAGCTGCTCGTTGAAACGCGGGATCGTGTTCGAGGGCCACGACTCGAGCGAACCGAGGTCGACAACGAGCCGGATCGCAGGGTCGTAGGAGAAATAGTTCGGTCCACGGAAGACCTGCGTCTGAAGGATCTGCAGGTCGGGCTCGGCCGGTGGTGCGCCTGGTACCGGCTTTCGCTTCGCCCGCTTGGACTTCGGCGATCCCTTCGCCGTCACTCCGAGGCCTCGCGCTCGGCAGCGCCCGATCCCTCATCGTGGAACAGCGCTCGCGCCCGCAGGTCGAACCAGTACCCGGCCGGGATGGAATGCAGGTGCGCTCCCGACACCATCATCGGGCGCCGTCCCCGTAGCCGATACGCGTCGGTTTCCATCTGGGAGCCGTCGACGATCGTCACGGCACCGCGCCCGATGACCTCCATCGCGTGGTTCGAGTGCACGATCGCGCACGTGTCCTCATCGAGCCCGAGGCCGATCAACGACGGCGACTGAGCGATGGCCGAGAGCAGCCGCCCAAGCCGCGTGCGCTGCTCGAAGTGCTGGTCGACGATCGTGCCGTCGACGAGCCCGAGACCGGCCGTGGTCTGAACGTTGCCGTGGCGAGGGGTCGCCCCTGGTTGCCCGAAGGCCATCATGTGCGACGCGAGGGCGCTCGCTCCGGCCGATGTGCCGGCGATCACGGCGCCGCGGTCGTGCGCGAGATGCAGGGCCTGGTGCAACCTGGTTCCCGCCACGATCGAGGTGAGACGAAGTTGGTTCCCGCCGGTGAGGAAGACGCCCGTCGCGTCACTGAGCTCCGCCGTCGACTCGGGCCGATCCGCCTGGCCGCGCTCTGTGGGATGCAGGCCCGTCACGTAGGCGGCACCGAGCTCGAGGAACACCCCCTCGTAGAGTCGCAGCGCTTCCTCGCCGATCTCCGAGGCGGTCGCGATCACCGTCACGCGTGCCTCGGGGCCTCCCGCGGCCTTCACGAAGCGCTTGAGGATCTGCCGGCCCCGAAGCTTGTCCTCTGCACCCCCGATCAGCATGATGGGACCTGCGCCTCCGAGGACCGGCGCGAGGCTTGTACGTCGACGACTCTGCGACATCGCAGGCAAGTCTAGACCCGCGACAGCGCGAAACCGGTGGCTCGCGAGCGACGCTCAGACCGAGCGCGCGTTCCGGGAACCTCACCCGGGCTTGAAGCTCGGCAAGCCGTCGTCGGGGGTCGAGATCGTCACGGGCTCGGCGCCGGTGAGCCGAGCCAGCGTCGCGGCCGCGCGGTTGAACCCGTCCCGGTCCCACGCGCCGACCGACTCGATCACTCGCCCCTCGTCGTCGACCACGTAGAGGGTGGGCACCGACTCGATCGCGTACGCGTCGGAGACCGCATACGGCGGCGGGTCGGCGATCGAGCTGATGCTCATGCCGTACTTCTCGGTGAACCGGGCGAGCTCGGGCTCCGGATCCTGGCCGATGCCGACCACGCGCCCGGGGAACGCTCGCTCGAACTGCCGCATCGGCGGCGCCGAGAGTTGGCAGGTCGGACACGTGACCTTGTAGAAGAACAATCCGGTCGGACCGTCGCCGAACCGCACCCCGGGCACTTCAGGCGCGACGTCGCCGACCTTGAGAGGACTCATGAGCGCAGCCTACGACCCGGTCTTGTTCTTGGACGGTCTCTTCGCCTTCGGCGTCGTCTTCAGCTTGGGTGGCAGCGACGAGGCGAAGGCGACGCCCCGCGAGACCCAGCGGTCGAGCGCGTGGTCGGCCGCGTACCCGTCGGGACCGACGAAGAGGAAGCCGCGCATCGGGCGACCGGTGAAGTCCATCGGGCGAGCGCCCGGCTCGGAGAGCGCCTGGTCGCCATCGTCCGGAGCGAGCCGCACCATGAGGTTGTCGGCGTTCACACCCACAGCCATGTTTCCACCGACGGTGAAGCAGATCCCCCCGAACATCTTGATCTCGGTGACGCCGGGCACAGGCCCCATCGCGGTGCGGACCCGTTCCGCGAGCTCCTCGTCGTAGGCCATCACCGGCGAGCCTACCGCCCTGCCCACGACGACGGCCCGACGCCGTCGATAGACTGCGGCCGGCCACCCAGCGGAAAGCAGGAGACCTTTGGCCGAGACGATCACGATCGACGGACAGCCGTTCCGCAGACGGAACCCGCTGGGCGTGCTCGGGCTCTCGTTCATCACGCTCGGCATCTACTTCCTCTACTGGTACTACACCGTCAACGACGAGCTCCGCCGATTCGAGCACGACGAGTCGATCAGTCCGGTTCGGTCGCTGATGGCGATGCTGTTCGGCTGGATCATCATCGTGCCGCCATTCATCGCCGTCTACAACACCGCGACGCACATCCAGACCGCCGAGCAGCGCGCCGGCGTCCACCAGCAGATCGAACCCGGCATCGTGTTGCTGATCCAGCTGCTGGTCTCGATCGCGAACCCCCCGTACATGCAGGATCACCTGAACCGCATCTGGGACCGGAGTTCCTCCTCTCCGCCGCTGCCCGGATCGCCGGGCGGCGAGCTGCCGCCTCCTCCCACCGGCTGATCAGGTTACGGTCCGGCCGAATCGGCGTCGACGATCCGGTAGATGCCGCTCCGGCCGTTCTTGCAGGTGAGTCGGTCGAAGTACACCGTCGTCGAGCCGTCCATCTCGTCGAACCCGAACGTCGCCAACGCGTCCAGACCGTCCGGTAGCGTCGCGATCACCGTCTGTCCTCCGCCGACCGGCATCCTGACGAGCTTGCTGTGACTCCCGCACCGCCACTGGTTCCGGTTCCTCGTGCGCACGAGGTACACGGTGCCGTCGTCCGACAAGGCGCCTGCGTATTGTTGCACACCGGGGTTCGGCATCTGGACGAGCTCGTCGGTGGAGATCTGGTAGCGCCATACCTGGCAGTCGAAGAATCGTCCTCGGCGGAACTCACACGACTCGTAGGTTGCCCAGTCGCCCTTCACCTGGTCGCTGATGAGGTAGCTCGACTTGGTCCGCAGCCTCTCGAGCACGATCGTGGTGCTGTCCATCAGGTTGAACAGCACGACCTTCGTCCTCGAGCGCCGGAAGGGAACGCGATTCCAGTTCTCCCGGGTGAAAAGCACCCAGTTCCCCGACAGGCTCGGCCGGTGCTCTATCTGAGGGGTGTTGACGCCGTCGGGCGTCGCCGATCGCACCTGCGTCTGCGCATCGTAGAACCACAGGTCGGAGTCCTCGGCGGTGGCCTCCTCGTAGACGATCGTGGTGCCGTCGATCGCGGCGCCGTGGCTGGTGGTGCCGGGTGGGCTTATGCGCACCGGCCCCCCGCCATCGGCCATCACGTAGCTGTGCTCGCGGCGAGGCTTCGCCACGCTGTTCGCATTCCACACTAGGTACCCATCCGAGACCGACGGAACCCGTTCGTTCACGCCTTGCTCGTCCATCACGACCTCGGGCGTCGCCGCCTGGGCGGCGTTCGTGAGCATCATGAGCGCGATCGCGGTCACCAAGCCGATGAACCGTCGCACGGTGCCTCCCCCCCTCTCGAGCGGACAGCGAGGTGGAGACCGTCCGCGAGCCGGTGCGGGCACTTCCTTTCACTGTGTGCCTTTCACGAAACCCCTGTCAAGTCAGTCGCCTGGCCGAGCGACGACTCGCCGCGCTCAGGCCGATGGGTCATTACGATGCGAGGAAGGACCATTGCATCGAACCCCGACGAGCGAGGGAGCCGAGACGCCATGACCATCGTGAAGGCAGCACTGCTGCAGACCGACTGGGCAGGTTCACAGGAGGCGATGACCGACAAGCACGAGGAAGCCGCGCGAGAGGCAGCGAGCCAGGGCGCGCAGGTGATGTGCTTCCAGGAGCTCTTCTACGGACCCTACTTCTGCCAGGTGCAGGACGCCGAGTATTACAGCTACACCGAGCCGATCCCCGACGGGCCGACCACGCAGCGGTTCCAGAGTCTCGCCAAGGAGCTCGGCACGGTGCTCGTGCTTCCGATGTACGAGGTGGTGCAGCCCGGGCTCTATCACAACACCGCCGCCGTGATCGACGCCGACGGAAGCTACCTCGGCAGGTACCGCAAGCAACACATCCCTCAGGTGCAGGGCTTCTGGGAGAAGTTCTACTTCGCGCCCGGCACCGGGGGCTATCCCGTCTTCGAGACAGCCGTCGGCAAGATAGGCGTGTACATCTGCTACGACCGCCATTTCCCGGAGGGCTGGCGCGTGCTCGGATTGAACGGCGCCGAGATCGTCTTCAATCCCAGCGCCACGCATCGCGGACTGAGCGAGTACCTCTGGCGGCTCGAGCAACCCGCGGCGGCCGTCGCCAACATGTACTTCGTGGGAGCGATCAACCGGGTCGGTATCGAACCGCTCGGCGACAACGACTTCTACGGGCAGAGCTACTTCGTCGATCCGGAGGGCCAGTTCGTCGGCGACGTCGGCGACGCGTACAAGCCGGAGCTCATCGTGCGCGACCTCGACCTCGGGAAGATCCGCGAGGTGCGCGACCGGTGGGCCTTCTATCGCGACCGCCGGCCGGACGCCTACAGCGAGATCGTCGAGCGCTAGGAGGTCCACCTCATGTCGCACACCTTGATCCTGAACGGCCGCGTCGTCTCCCCGACCGGCGTCGAGGCCGCCGACGTGCTGATCGACGGCGAGACGATCGCGGCCGTCGGCACCCCTGGATTCTTCACCGAGGCCGCCCCGACGGCCGAGGTGGTGATCGACGCGACAGGGAAGTACGTGATCCCCGGTGGCATCGACGTGCACACCCATATGGAACTGCCGTTCGGCGGCACGTTCGCCTCCGACACCTTCGAGACGGGCACCGTTGCTGCGGCATGGGGTGGAGTCACGACGATCGTCGACATGGCCGTGCAGCGCACTGGCGAGAGCGTGCAGGAGGGCCTCGCCGATTGGCACCGCAAGGCCGACGGCGAGTGCGCGATCGATTACGGGTTCCACCAGATCATCGGCGGGGTCGACGATGAGTCGTTGAAGGCGATGCGCTACCTCACCGAGCACGAAGGGGTGACGAGCTTCAAGCTCTTCATGGCCTATCCGGGCGTGTTCTACAGCGACGACGGGCAGATCCTGCGAGCGATGCAGACCGCGTCGGAGTGCGGCGCGATGATCATGATGCACGCCGAGAACGGCATCGCCATCGATGTGCTGGTCGCACAAGCCCTCGCGCGGGGCGAGACCGACCCGCGCTACCACGCCGAGACGCGGCCCTCCGATCTCGAGGCTGAAGCGACCCACCGTGCCATCGTGCTCGCGAAGGTGGCGGGCAACGTCCCGCTGTACGTCGTGCACATGTCGGCCGGCGACGCTCTCGAGGAGATCGCGGCGGCCCGCCACATGGGCCGAAACGTGTTCGCCGAGACGTGCCCGCAGTACCTCTGGTTGACCGTCGAGGAGACGCTCCAGCGGCCGGGGTTCGAGGGCGCGAAGTGGGTCTGCTCGACGCCCCTGCGCTCGCCCGACGACGAACATCGCCACCACGAGAACCTGTGGAAGGGCCTGCGTATGAACGAGCTGGCGATCGTCTCGACCGACCACTGCCCCTTCTGCATGAAGGACCAGAAGGAGTTGGGCCTCGGGGACTTCTCGAAGATCCCGAACGGCATCGGCGGGGTCGAGCACCGGATGGAGCTGCTCTATCAAGGGGTCGTGTCGGGCCAGCTCAGCTTGGAGCGATGGGTCGAGACCTGCTGCACGACGCCGGCTCGGATGTTCGGCATGTACCCACGGAAGGGCATCGTCGCACCGGGAGCCGACGCGGACATCGTCGTCTGGGATCCGGACCGGCAGACGACGATCGGGGTCAACGACAAACACCACATGAACATGGACTACTCCGCGTACGAGGGGTTCGTGGTCGACGGCAAGGTCGACACGGTCCTGTCACGCGGAACGGTCGTGATCGCCGACGACGCCTACGTGGGCCGCAAGGGGCACGGCCGCTTCATAGAGCGAGAGCTTTCTCAGTACCTCGTGTAGGGAGGAACCGGACATGGACATGGGCGTGGTGCTGCAGACGACGCCACCCAGCGCGCGGGTGGTCGATCTCGCGACCAGGGCCGAGACGTACGGGTTCAGCCACGTATGGACGTTCGACAGCCACATCCTTTGGCAGGAGCCGTTCCCCATCTACACCCAGATCCTGGCGAGCACACGCAACGTCACGGTCGGACCGATGGTCACGAATCCGCTCACACGAGACTGGACCGTCACCGCGAGTTTGTTCGCGACGTTGAACGAGATGTTCGGCAACCGCACGGTGATCGGCATGGGTCGCGGCGATTCCGCGGTCCGGGTGATCAACGGGAAACCCTCGACGCTGGCCGCGCTCGGCCAGGCCGTGCACGTGATCCGAGAGCTCGCCAACGGGCGCGAGGTCGAGCATCGGGGGTCGACGATCCGCTTCCCGTGGGCATCGAAGAGCCGAGCCGAGGTCTGGATCGCGGGCTACGGGCCGAAGGCCCTGCGGCTCGCCGGCGAGGTGGGTGACGGCTTCATCCTCCAGCTCGCCGACCCCGACATCACCGCGTGGACGATCGAGGCGGTCCGCAACGCCGCCACCGGCGCCGGGCGCGACCCCGACTCGTTCACGATCTGCGTCGCCGCCCCGGCATACGTGAGCGACGACGTGGTCCATGCTCGCGAGCAGTGCCGGTGGTTCGGAGGCATGGTGGGCAACCATGTGGCCGACATCGTGGACCGGTACGGAGCCGGAGGCGGGGTGCCAGCGGCGCTCACCGACTACATCGCCGGACGCGAAGGCTACGACTACAACGAACACGGTCAGGCCGGGAACGTGCACACGGCGTTCGTACCCGACGCGATCGTCGATCGCTTCTGTGTGCTGGGGCCGATCGACGAGCACGTCCGCCGTGTGAAGGAGCTGGAAGCGCTCGGCGTCGACCAGTTCGCGCTCTACCTGCAACACGACGCGAAGGATGAGACGTTGCAGGCGTACGGCGAGAAGGTGATCCCGGCGATCACCGAACACGTGCTGGCGAAGTCGTAACGCGGGCTCCTCCTCTCTCGAGGTCACACCCCCCGGTGCCCTCGAAGTCTGGGCCCTTCGTCCCCTGCCGGCGCGCGTCGGCGCAGGTAGGAAGGCGTCATGGACCCATCGCTGGTGCTGGAGTGCGAAGGACTTCGCAAGACGTTCGGCGACCGCGTCGCAGTCGACGACGTGGGCTTTTCGATCGCGCCGGGCGAGACCTACGGGCTGCTGGGCCCGAACGGCGCCGGCAAGACCACGACGATATCCATGATCTGCGGCTTGCTCACGCGCGACACAGGTCGCGTGTCGCTTCACGGCCGGAACCTCGACACAGGCACGGTTGAGGTCAAGGCTGACGTTGGGTTCGTGCCGCAGGAGATCGCGATCTATCCCGATCTCACAGCTCGGGAGAATCTGCGCTTCTTCGGCAAGCTCTACGACCTCTCCAAGCCTGAGCTCGACGTGCGGATCGATCGCATCCTCGACATGATCGGCCTTGCCGACCGAGAGAACGAACGGACCGACGACTTCTCCGGCGGCATGAAGCGCAGGCTGAACATCGGCCTCGGCATGCTGAACGACCCGAAGCTGCTCGTCCTGGACGAGCCGACCGTGGGTGTCGACCCGCAGAGCCGCAACGCGATCCTCGACTCGGTCGAGGCGCTCGCCGGCGAGGGCATGGCGGTGCTCTACACCACTCACTACATGGAGGAGGCCGAGCGCCTGTGCGACCGCGTGGGCATCCTCGACGAGGGAACCCTGAAAGCCGAGGGCACGCGCCGTGAGCTCATCTCGCTCGTGGGCGAGCACGATCGGCTGCGGGTCGAGGCCCACGGCAACGTCGGCGCGGCGGCTGCGGCTGCGGCTGCCGTCGCCGGCGTCGACGAGGCGATCCCGCACGATGGCAGTATCGAACTGCTCGCGCGTGACGTTCGTGGTTCCCTGGCCCAGATCGTGCGAGCGATCGACGAGACCGGCACCGGTATCACATCGATCGAAGTGCGAGAGCCGAACCTCGAGGCGGTGTTCCTGCATCTGACCGGGAGGGCCCTGAGGGACGAGGGACCAGCCGAAGCGTGAGGGATCCGATGCGAGACGCGTGGACGATCGCGACGAAGGATCTGCGGCGGCGCCTCCGTGACCGGACAGCGATACTCGTCGCCCTCGTGCTGCCCTTCGGGCTCGCCTACATCTTCAGCCTCACCCTCGGCGATATCGAGACCAGGTCGTTCGAAGCCACGTTCGCGGTCGTCAGCCTCGACAGCGGGCATCTGCCCGACGAGTTCACATCGCTGCTCGAGAGCCTGGACTTCGTGTCCCTCCGCGACGCGGCGACCGAGACCGCGGCGGAGACGCTCGCCTCCGATGGCGACGTCGACGCGGCGATGATCTTCCCCCAAGGGTTCACGGCCGATGTGCAGACGGGCCGAGGCTCGGCGATCCACGTGATCACCGCGCCGAACGCACGGATCGCGGGGCTCGTCGCCGAGTCGCTCGCGACATCGTTCGCCTCGAACCTCGACGCGACCGGGCTCTCGATCGCCACGGTGGCCGACTCGGGGGCACCGGTCGCCGACACGCTCACCGCTCGCGCGCAGGCTGTGACCCCCGGTGCCGAGATCCGGGCGGCCGGTGCCGAAGACAAGTCGGGCTCGCAGTCCACGTTCTTCGCGATCGGCATGGCCGTGTTCTTCCTCTTCTTCGCGGTCGAATTCGGTGTTCGAGGAGTGCTCGAGGAACGTGAGGAGGGCACGCTGTCACGCTTGCTCGTGGCCCCGATACTGCCGAGCTCGGTGATCGGAGGGAAGGCGCTCGCAAGTTTCGCGGTGGGCCTCACCAGCACGGTGCTGCTCGTGATCGCGACGACCTGGCTGCTCGAAGCGCGATGGGGAGACCCGCTCGGCGTCGCCCTGCTCGTGCTCTTCGGCGTGCTCGCGGCCGTCGGTGTGACCGCCCTCGTCGCAACCCTGGCGAAGAGCACCGCGCAGGCATCCGCCTACGTCTCGATCGTCGCGGTCGTGGGAGGACTGCTCGGGGGAACGTTCTTCCCGATCTCCCAAGCTGGCTTCCTCAGCACGATCCGGTTCCTGTCGCCTCAAGGCTGGCTGATGGAAGGCTTCCAGGAGTTGTCCTACGGCGGCTCGGCTCACGACATCGTCCGCCCACTGAGTGGTGTTCTGACCATCGCCCTCGTCTCGGGAACCCTCGCATAGATCGGAAGAGCGT